>NZ_JAYGHD010000029.1:0-37642 GCF_034932245.1 Nostoc sp. UHCC 0251 | reverse complement strand
ATGCCCCATGCCCCATGCCCAATGCCCAATGCCCAATGCCCCATGCCCAATATATGAAACGTGTTTTTTTTATACCTGCATTTTTATGCTTAAGTTTATTGACTGGATGTTTTGGCTACCCTCGACTTTTGAGTTATCCGTTTGATCCGGGGGGTCGGAGCCTCAATAGTTTAGCGTCGGAATTAGACCCGCAGATTTCTGGGAGATACATTGTTTTTATTACTGACCGACGCGGTAGCCAAGATGTTTATATGTTTGATACTGTGACTCGTAATTTGGTTGATTTGCCAGGTTTAAACTCCCTTGATGCGATCGCAACTCATCCTAGCGTTTCCCAAGATGGTCGTTATGTTGTGTTTGGTGCTAGCCGTCAGGGGCGATCGGCTATTTTTCTCTACGACCGGGAAACACGCCAATCACGAAATTTGACTAATAACCTGCAAGCGGAAGTCCGCAACCCTACAATTAGCGCTGATGGTAGTAGGATTGCTTTTGAATTTAGTAACAACGGACAGTGGGATGTTTTAGTATATGACCGTTATGGACGGCCGTTGAATATACCTCAAGAATCACGTTGAAGAATGGGGAGTGGGGAGTGGGGAATGGGGAATGGGGAAAGAATATTCCATATTCCCTATTCCCTATTCCCTATTCCCTATTCCCTTCTACCTGTTGCACAGATTCAATTAGCGATCGCACTTGTTGCGTCCCTTCTGAAGGTTCAAATGATAAAGGAAACTTACCCCGAAGAATCATCCGCAAACCGAGGGGTGCAAGACTGAGTAATCCTTTTAAATCTTTAAAGTAGTTACCGACAACTTGTAAACCAAATTGACGTTCATCAATCCAACCACCTTCTTTAACTAAATCCACCAATACTTTTCGGTGACGAATTGAGCGACTATCACTGGCTTGTTTGTGGGTAAGAATTTCTTGTTTAATTTTGGTGATTTGTTCTAATGGTGCAACCTCCATTGGACAAACTGAATCGCAGTACAAACAACGGGTGCAACCCCATACGCCTTTAGTGCCTTCGTTGTAACTTTCTAAACGATTTTCGGTGTCGCTATCGCGGGAGTCTGCTACCATCCGGTAAGCTTTGGCAAGGGCATGGGGGCCAACAAAGTCTGGATTAACTTCACGGGCGTTGCATTCAGAGTAACAAGCACCACACATAATACAATTACCAGTTTGATCAAGGCGCGATCGCTCTTGTGGTGTTTGCAAAAACTCTCTTTCTGGTACTTGTCGTGCTGCCGTACTCACATAAGGAGCAACTGCCTCTAGATTATTCCAGAAACTGCTCATATCTACAACCAAATCTTTAATCACCGGCATATTGCCAAGAGGTGCGATCGTGATTTCGCCAATGGCATTTACTTTATTTTGGGATGATGGTATTTGTTGTAATCTGGCAAGTTCACTGCCAACATTTTCCTTACAAGCTAAAGCAGAACGTCCATTGATTCGCACAGCACAGCTACCACAAATTGTATTACGGCAATTTTTGCGAAACGCTAAAGTTCCATCTTGCTCCCACTTAATATGATTGAGGCAATCCAAGATTGTATTACCTGGTTCTGCCTCTACAAGGTAGGTTTGCACAATCGGGGAGGAATTTTGTTGCTGTCGAATGACCTTAAAAATAACTTCCATGACTACTAACCAAAATTTTAAAATTACTTCACCAGTCTCAACAATCATGAGTCAAGGCAGGTAGTTCCGAAAAGCGAGATATACTTTTTTGCCCTTAATTCAAACCCTGGTGCTAATAGGCTGACGATGAAAGAGCGACTGATTATAGTTTAAGGATAACCATTAAAACTTTACTTGTAACAGCGCTGTAGACAAGATTTATGTCAAATTCTGAGATAAAACGCCAAAAATGTAATCATAGCTTTGCATTGAATTTACCTGTTTAGGAATGTAAAGAGAAGAGCGTTTGCTAAGAAAGGGATTTACGTTCATCTGTTATCTAGCGATCATATCCAAATTAAATGCATTTCAGGTTAGTGACACGTCTTGATGTCAACTTGAGTCAGAGCAACTAGCTAGGAAATTCCACCTTCGCTACCGCTTGACAGAATTTTTTGATTATTTATATAGAAGTGTAAAAGGGTATGTTCAATATATAGTAGTGGCAATCAAGCGCTAGGTATATGCTATGAGATTTATTCTAACCATAGACAGACGTACAAAATTCTCTGACTGCTTTTGAGCTGACGATAACAAACCGAGGGAGAATCCTTACCATTTTCAAAGAAAAGTTCTTGCGCCGGGAATCCCTGATGCGTGAGACTTTTATATTTTTGCTTCCTCTCAATCAAGAAAATCTTGGATTTAAGTCATTGGTCAAAACTGCTTGTCTAAATTAGATAAATTTTTCTAAAAGGCATAGGGCAATACTCACGCTTGCAATAAAGGGTTAGGAAAATCGTCACTGCTTTTCCTTTCCTTAAGTCCAGAAATTTAAATAAAAATTTACTAGCAACTTTAATTCAAAATTAAACAACTATTTTGCTATTATTAGTCCATGCTAGTATTTAATATAAAATTACGAAAACACAAAACAGAATCAATAGCCGTATCAGCGCGGCTACTACTGCTTTGTTGATTCGTAATGTAGAGACAAGAAAATTCGTGTCTCTACTGGCAGGACAAAAGGGCTTATGCCCGTAGGACTCTATTGAAATACTATGCTGTCCTAAGCTTGAGAGGACGAGTAGAGAAAACTCTACCTGCTCATTGGCCAAAAGGGCAAGCACTAGAAGTGGAAAACCTGCATTTATTTAGGTCTACGACTTATTTGGAGTAGAACCAACCCAATTTGTAAAGGTGGCTGAAAGTTACACCGCTACAGTAGCGCCAAAAGAGAAAATCAGTTCATTTCTGATGGCGAATAATGGTTAAAAGTGCCGTAAAATCAGCAAAATTAATTTCTATGGCAACTATGACCTCTAATTGGTTGTGGACAACCATATATAGAAGTGCTTTTGGCTCCTATCGGCAGGAATTCAACCATTACACTAGAGTCCTAAGTAGCTCTATGCAAATGCTAAAAAGCCAAATGCTGGCATGAGACTACATCGTTTATCAGTTTGGAGAGAGTAAGGAAAATTTGAGCATAATGACTGAAACTGCAACCGCGCCATTAACCGGAAAAGCACTACTTGCTAAAGTAAAAGAACTTTCCACTTTACCACGCCGAGAAAGAGCTAAACAGTGCGGCTATTACACTGTTACTAAGAATAACCAGGTTCGTGTCAATCTCACCGATTTTTATGACGCTTTGCTATCGGCTAGAGGAATTCCTCTAAGTCCAGAAGCACCAAAAGATGGCCGTGGTCGTGAACCGACATATCGGGTTAGTGTCCATCAAAATGGTCAGATTGTGATTGGTGCTACGTATACCAAAGCAATGGGCTTAAAACCTGGAGATGAGTTTGAAATTAGACTGGGATACAAGCATATTCACCTGATTCAACTGGGTGAAACTGATAAAAAACTAACCTCACAAGATATAGACTCCGACGAATCGGACGAAGATTTGGAAGAGGAAGAGTAAATTTACTGATGGTAGGGATAAGTTTCAGGTAATGATAACTTGTCCTTACCACAACAGTAAACTGGTAGCTCTATTTACAAAGTTTTGTCCCAGATAAAAAATACGATTAGACCCCTTGCAGAAGTTACCAAATTTAGTAGAGTCTTGATTAATCAGCAAGAAATCTATAGTGCAAGAAGTCTATCGTGTTTTTTTTGTTTATTTTGATAACTTTCTTTGAGTCTCCTGTCAACGCCTTACTGGCATTTATGGAAAATGCACCAGCACTAATTGTAGTGATGGCATTTTTTATTTGCTGGATAGTTTGCTGGTTGCCAGTGGCAACAGTATCAGCAATATTGCTTAATTGGCAACCACCTAAACCTTTGCAGCCAGAGCAAAAGATGCCCTTATTGGTGTCACTATACCTATTAGCTCCCCTGATTCTGTGGGGAGTTAGTTGGTTAACCAATAAATCTTTTTCGGACTATGGCCTTGTTGGGAATATTTCAACTCTTGGTTCTTTAGGGCTAGGTTTCGGTTTAGGGGTAATGAGCCTAGCTATTGTATTTAGTGGGCAATTCTGGTTAGGTTGGTGTTCTTTTGAAAAGAAGAATTTCAAGTTACTACTACCCATCTTGCTACCGATTTTCTTGATAGCGTTATTAGTCGGTGGGATAGAAGAGTTAATTTTTCGCGGTTTCCTGTTTACTGAATTAGCGCAGGACTATCCAGTTTGGGTAGCAGCAGCAATTTCTAGCTTGATATTTGCCTTGCTACACCTAGTTTGGGAGCAACGCGAAACCGCACCTCAACTCCCTGGATTGTGGCTGATGGGAATGGTGCTGGTGTTGGCACGCTTTGCGGCAAGCAACAATTTGGGTTTAGCTTGGGGGCTGCACGCGGGATGGGTATGGGCGATCGCCACCCTAGACACAGCAGAACTAATTACTTACACAGGTAAAGTCTCTGACTGGTTTACAGGTAAGAACAAAAAACCTCTAGCTGGCTTGGCGGGTATTCTTTGTGTACTGGGAACTGGAGTGATTATCTGGGTTTTCTCTAGGTATTTTTAATTTCGCGTTAGTTGTCTTACGGGGCTGGGTAAAAACACGCCTGCCCTAGCAAATGGAATTCGCGACTGTACAGACAAAATCCACCTTTCCTTCGGAACGCTACGCGAACGTGGGTTTCAAATTCTTTGAGTTTGGGTAGGCGGACTTAGCTTGTGTAGCCGCGATTTCTAATTGCCTGGTTATCATTTGCAAAGGTGAAATGCTCCTGTTGGAGACTCACGTTTTCTTAAAGACATCGGAGCCTCCAATAACGTACTTACAACTATTAACTAGTACAGTACGGCGGAAATAAACATACCATTTCAAATGGCGCAAAAACCTTGATATACAAAATTTTTGACTTTTGACTTTTGACTTCTGCCTTGCGGTACTAACCCCCCAAACCAGGAATTAAACGCTTGAGAGCGCGACCGGCAACATCACCATAACGAAGTTCTCCACATAGAATCTTGCCCATGATTTGGGCACCAGAGGGGCGCTTAACACCAACTTTGTAGCCAATGCTTGGAAAGCGATAGAATGCTCCACCTAATTTTTGCGCCCAAGCCATCTCAGTACCCCATTCTTCATTAATGGCTTCGCTATATTTTTCTAAAGCGTTAGCATCACCAGAAAGTGCCTCATTAATGGCTCCTGCTGCAATTAAACCGCTAAAAATCGAGGGACGAATGCCTTCTGCTGTCATCGGATCAACCACACAAGCAGCTTCCCCAGCCAAAACCGCATTTTGAGTATGCAACTTTTGGTTGCCATTCCATAAGCAAAGGGGATAACCATACTGCTTACTAGTTTTAATATCTACATTAAACGATCGCGCGTACTCATCTAAAATCTTCTTAAAGTCTTGAGCTTGGCCGCCGATAAATGTACCGACACCAATGGAATAACCGTCCGCCTTCGGAAAGTTCCAGATGTAACCGTTTTTCACCAAGCCAAACTCGAAGTGAATTGTGGATTTGTCCTTCACATCTGCGAGAACTTCTGCTTCTAAAGCTCCTGCTAAACGGCGTTTACGGTCTTTGAAGCCTAGCCATTTTGCCATTGGCCCTTTGACACCATCAGCCGCTATTAAGTAGCGAGCTGTAACTGATCCATTGGCTGTGTTAACTTGCCAGTGATCACTTTTAAACTCAATACTCGTTACTTCAGTATTATCTCGTAGTTCAGCCCCTTGCTTCTGTCCTTGCTGCACTAAGAAATGGTCAAAAATATCTCGTCGCACCATCCAGACTGGTTCTTTTGTGGCAATTTTCGCTTCCACGGGGTCGCCCAATTTCCAGGTAAAGCGAAGAGAGTCGGCTTTTACAGAAATTGCTGGGCTAAAATCAAAGTCAAACCATTGAGCGATCGCTGGAGATACACCACCGCCACAAGGTTTATATCTTGGTAGGGATTCTTTTTCTAACAGTAATACTGAGCGACCTTGCTTGGCTAAATGATATGCAGCTGTTCCACCAGCTGGCCCAGCGCCGACGATGATGCAGTCGTACATATGGCTAAATTTTTGCTCCTGAATTGGTGGTTTATGTTCTATTGAGGTAAGTAATAATCAATCAAACTATATTACGTAATGTAAAAGTAATAAAACTAGTTTGTAGTAAGCGGCTAAAGCAGCTTATTACAAACCTTTAATTATTCACGCTCACATACTTGCTGAATATTTGTTAAATACTTAAGAAATGATAAAGGCTGAAGAATTTAACCATCATCCTTCAGCCTTTATGCTTCAGACTTTAGACTTTAACAGTGAGCAGTGAATAGTTTTCAGTTATCTATTTATCCCGCAAGTTTTAAGTCCCCCATCATAAGGTGGAATGCGTTGGTGGCGGGTTTAAAACCTACGCCGATACGCTGTCAGGACTGATAACTGATAACTGATAACTGATAACTGGTTTAAACAGTCGTGATGTCTTTTTCTTTTTCTGCCAAGAGTGCGTCTATTTTGGCAGTATATTCGTTTGTGAGTTTTTGCAAGCTGTCTTGTTGGTCTTTTGATTGATCTTTGGAGATTTCAGAGGCTTTCTCCTGTTTGCGAATCGAGTCTAGGGCATCGCGGCGGATGTTACGAATAGCAACACGACCCTCTTCAGCATATTTGGATGCCATTTTGACGAATTCTTTACGGCGGTCGCTTGTCAAAGGCGGAATATTCAGCCGAATTACAGAACCATCATTGCTGGGGGTTAAACCTACATCTGAGAGGGAAATCGCCTTTTCAACGATGTTTAGAGTGTTGCGCTCGTAGGGCTGAATCAGAATTGTCGAGGCATCTGGCGTGCTAATATTTGCCAGTGATTTTAAGGGTGTAGGTGAACCATAATAGTCCACCAATACCTTATCTAATAAACTCGAATTGGCGCGGCCAGTGCGAATCGTGTTAAAAGCTCGTTGAGTTGACTCAACAGAACTGTGCATTTTACTTTCAGCTTCAGCTAATATCACAAGAACCTCCCACAAGGGTACCGATGGATTCTCCCAAGACTGCTCGGTGGATGTTACCTCGCACCGTTAGGTCAAATACCAGAATTGGGATATTATTTTCTTTACACAAGGCGATCGCAGTACTATCCATCACCCGCAAATCTTGGGCTAAAACGTGCGCGTAGGTTAAGCTATTGTAACGCTTGGCGTCAGGATAAATATGAGGATCGGCATCATATACTCCATCTACTTTGGTGGCTTTAAAAATCACCTCAGCATCGATTTCTGCTGCTCTTAATGCCGCAGTCGTATCTGTAGTAAAAAAGGGATTTCCAGAACCAGCACCAAAAATTACCACCCGCCCTTTTTCAAGATGACGGATGGCACGACGACGAATATATGGTTCTGCCAATTCTTGCATAGCGATCGCAGTTTGTACCCGCGTCTGTACTCCTATACGTTCTAGCGAATCTTGCAGCGTCATGGCGTTCATTACCGTGGCAATCATCCCAATATAGTCAGCGGTTGCCCTATCCATCCCCGCCGAAGCTGCTTTGACGCCACGAAAAATATTGCCGCCGCCAACAACTATGGCGATTTGAGTGCCAGTGGCTATCACCTCTGCTAATTCTTGTGCTATTCCTTTGACCACCTCTGGATCAATGCCATAGCCCATGTTGCCCATTAAGGCTTCACCGCTCAGTTTGAGTAAAACCCGTCGGTAATTCGTTCCCATGAAGTTCCGCTTTATCAAAAAAGTTGCAATTGCCTCCAATTTAAGATAGCAGTTACAGGGACTATCTATGTCTAGTTACGCCAAATCAATGTAGTACCTATTGGTTCTGTTTGTGGTATATCTATTTCTTGACCAAGAAACAGAGAAGCGATCGCAGTTCTCAAATAATCCTCACCCATCGATGATGGGTCTTGGGGATGATCGTCAATTTTTCCTTTGTAGCGGACTATACCATTAGTATCTATTAAAAATGCCATTGGTGTTTTTGTGGCACCAAAACTGCGGGTTACATCTTGCGTTGAGTCCCACAGGTAAGGAAAGTTCAAATCGTGACGCTGGGCAAAAGCTTTCATATTTTCAAAGCTTGGCCTAGTGTCGTGATTACCATCACTACCATTCATACCAATTAATGTGAAGCCTTTTGGGGCAAATTCGGCTTGAATGTTTTTTAACCTGTCTATATACCACTCTACATAAGGGCAGTGGTTACACATAGAAATAACGCCCACTGCTCGGAACTTCTCAAGATAACGCCTGAGATGGTGGACTTGACCATCAATTCCTGGCAGTTCAAAATCGGGTGCGTAGTTCCCAACGGGAGTATCGATTGTCTCTAATATATTCATGTTTTCTGGCTCGCAGAATTAGGAACAAGAAAAATATTGTTAAATTCAGCGTCAGTTTCCAGTTGCAAACCACCCCTTAGCCGATGCCTCATATTCGACAATGTTATAGACTCACATTAGCGATCGTAAATTGTGAAACTACTGAATCTAGCACTGATGCTAATTCCCTCACATCTAAAAAATAGCGAAGATATTACTCACATTACATAAATTATGATTTTTAATACTGACATAATCTTAATTTGTGAGTAAATTACCTGTATCAACAAGGTAAAAACTCTCTCTGCTAGATAAAACTATCAGATTGATGTTAGTGTTATTACCCGATAAGATTTCGTAGTGTATGTCTAAACTATCACTAAAGTGAATGATTTCCTTTGAAACTCTGATAAATTTTATTCAAATTCAGAATAATTTTACTTGGGCCTTACTTTTGACAGGCTTTTCCCCTTGTATTTATTAAATTTCCCATGACAACCTCAAGTTCAAAAACAGCACTTAACTCTACAAAAACCTGGATTTGGCAAGGTTTTCCTATCTGCTATCAAACCCAAGGCGGCACTGGGCCAGTTGTTGTTCTCGTGCATGGATTTGGCGCTTCTTGGTGGCACTGGCAAAAAAATATTCCCGTTTTAGCACAAAGTTGCCGTGTTTATGCGATCGATTTAATTGGTTTTGGCGCTTCCGCAAAACCTAAACCTGGTGAAAAAATTGCCTACACACTAGAAACCTGGGGACAACAGGTAGCAGATTTTTGCCGCGAAGTAGTGGGTGAGCCAGCTTTTTTAGTTGGAAATTCTATTGGCTGTATTGTAGCCATGCAAGCAGCAGTAAGTAACCCGGATATTGTCTTAGGAGTTGCTTTACTCAACTGTTCTTTACGGCTATTGCACGATCGCAAACGGGAAACTTTACCTTTGTCTCGTCGTTACGGAGCGCCTTTACTGCAACGGGTGCTATCTATTAAACCAGTTGGTGATTTCTTTTTCAATCAACTCGCCAAACCGAAAACGGTGCGGAAAATTCTGCTGCAAGCTTATGCAAATGCTGAGATGGTGACAGATGAGTTGGTAGATATTCTCACTTCACCAGCAAGCGATGTGGGGGCTGCTGCTGTGTTCCTTGCTTTTACTTCTTATTCTACAGGGCCTCTACCAGAAGACCTTTTACCATTGTTACCCTGTCCTGCGATTATCTTGTGGGGAACGGCTGATCCGTGGGAACCAATAGAGTTAGGGAGAGAATTAGCTAACTTTCCCCAAGTACAAAAGTTTATTCCTTTAGAGGGAGTGGGGCATTGTCCGCAGGATGAAGCACCGGAGTTAGTCAATCCGATTTTACTCGATTGGATTTTGGAGCGATCGCGGTAATAGACAAAGGCTCAATTTTCACGTCATAGGTGGTTTAGCTTCGCCGATAATCTGTGAGGTAGAAAAGTCTTTGCGAAAAATCCAGGGTTTTCGCCAGATAAAGAAAACCGAGTTCTTAATTTTGGATAAAGTCGAGCTAAGACACACCTCCTTTAGGTTGAGGTAGGCTTAATATCTTCAGATGCAGGTGAACCCGTAATACTCATTTGGTTGGAGAAAATTTACCAACGAGTAGTAAGCCAGTTGAAAAGCTAAGTCATGAAAATTTTAACGAACTGGTTTAAAAGGTCTAATAGATTGTAAATTAAAAGCTCTGAGGCAAGGGAAACTGATATGGCAAGGCAGAGGAAATCAGAGCAGAGAGAAATTGAGCAGTACAAGCATGAAAACCAGCAACGAGCCAATAACCCACCAATTGGGCTAGTTAACCCAGATACTGACCCAGAAGAGGGTACTAAGAAATATGCCTACGATCCTCACCTTGATCCTCAGTTAGTTTGGGCTGGGAAAGTAGAGCATACCAGTTTTGAAGTGCCTACAGTATCACTACACGTCCATGAACGCATAGATCCGCGCACAATTATTGAGGCAGTACGGAAGCGCAAGGATGAAAAGGTTAAACAACTGTCCTTATTTCAAACCCCAGAAGAAAATCCCCCTATTCGACAGGCTATTGAGTTCTACAAGCACAAGCATAATTGGACAAACCGATTAGTTGCTGGAGATTCCCTTTTAGTAATGAACTCATTACTAGAAAAGGAAGGTATGGGGGGGCAGGTGCAGATGATTTATATCGATCCGCCTTATGGAATTAAATATGGTTCAAATTTTCAGCCATTTGTCAATAAGCGAGATGTAAAGGATGGCAAAGATGAAGACTTGACGCAAGAACCAGAAATGATTAAGGCATTCCAAGATACTTGGAAATTAGAAATTCACTCTTATTTAACTTATTTAAGAGATAGATTCCTATTAGCACACCAATTATTATCAGATACAGGCAGTATATTTGTACAAATATCAGATACTAACTTACATCTTATAAGAATTTTAATGGATGAGATATTCAATGTTAAAAACTTTGTTTCTCTCATTAGCTTTCAAACTACCTCTGGTTTTGCCACAAAAACTATTGCTAGTCTGGGAGATTATCTAATTTGGTATGCTAAAGACAAAAAAAATATTAAGGTAAGAAAACTTTTTCAAGAACAACCTGTAATTCTAGGTGAAGGTAATGCCCGATGGTTGTTGCTACCAGATGATAGTTATCGAGGTATTTCCTCTCCTGAAAAACGTGGAGAAGAACCATTACCAACAGGAGCAAGATTTTATAAGCCGGGTGATATGGCTTCACAAGGAGCAGCAAAAGAACCTCAGCCATTTATATATCAAGGTAAAACTTATCTGCCAGGTAGTAATTCTCATTGGAAAGCTAACTATCCAGAAGGTATGGCTAAACTGGCATTAGCAGGACGTATTCATGTTGCAAGAAATAGTATTCAATATCGTCGCTTTGCTGATGACTTTCCATACCAGGAAATTGGCAATATGTGGACTGATACACAAACAGGAAGTTTTACAGAAGAAAAAATATATGCAGTTCAAACAAATACTAAAGTTGTTGAACGCTGTCTTTTACTAACTACTGCTCCTGGTGATCTCGTCCTTGACATCACTTGTGGCTCTGGCACAACTGCCTATGTTGCCGAACAATGGGGACGTAGATGGATTACTTGTGATACGTCACGAGTGGCTATAGCTTTGGCAAAGCAGCGTTTAATGACTGCAAGCTTTGACTATTACCAATTAGCGAGTTCAGAAGAAGGTGTTGGTGGTGGATTCAAATACAAAACTGTACCTCACATCACCCTTAAATCTATTGCTAATAATCCAGAAATTCGTGAGGGTATAACACGGAATCAAATTGAAAAAGCAATCCAGAAATATGCTGATCAAGAAACCCTCTACGACCAACCTTTGGTAGATAAATCAAAAGTAAGAATTACAGGGCCATTTACAGTTGAAGCTGTCCCTGCACCAACAGTTAAACCTCTTGATAATGCTGAAGAATTTGCCGATAATACAGAGGCAGATCAATCTATTGCCCGTTCTGGCGAAACACTGCGGCAAGCAGAATGGCGAGATGAGCTTTTCAAAACAGGAATTCGAGGTAAAGGCGGTCAATACATTCTATTTTCTAGAGTTGAACCTTTACCGGGAACTCGTTGGCTTCATGCTGATGGCGAAACTAAACCCAGTAATGAAGAAAATGACACTTCTCAGGGAGGTGGCGGTACTCAGAACAAGCCAATGCGAGCTGTTATTTCCTTTGGGTTAGAACACGCTCCTCTCGATCAACGCCAAGTAGAAATGGCAATTCAAGAAGCAGAAACCCAGAAACCCAAACCAAAATTAGTTATTTTTGCGGCCTTTCAATTTGATCCTGAAGCAGCAAAAGACATTGATGAAACTAACTGGCCTGGTGTTACTCTACTCAAAGTACAAATGAATGCGGATCTACTTACAGAAGACCTGAAGAAAAAGCGTGCCAGCAACGAGAGTTTTTGGCTCATTGGTCAACCCGATGTCGCACTTCGTCGTATTCATAGAGGAGAAGATACAGGTAAATGGGAAGTTGAAGTTCATGGCTTCGATTACTACAACACCAAAACCGGAAATATAGAATCTGGCAGTGTTGAAAAAATCGCCATGTGGATGCTAGATACTGATTATGACGGCAGAAGTATTTTTCCCAGCCAAGTCTTCTTTCCAATGGCAGGAGAGAAAGATGCCTGGTCACGTCTTGCCAGAAATCTTAAAGCCGAGATTGACGAAGATTTAATTGAGTCCTATCAAGGAACTATTTCATTACCTTTTGAAATGGGTAATTATCAGCGCGTTGCTGTAAAAATAGTTGATGATCGGGGAATCGAATCTCTGAAAATTATCCGGCTAACTTAGAAGATTTAACTAATTGAAATATACCTATGCTCACCAATATAAAACTAAAAAATTTTCGAGCATTTCGAGAAAATATAGATATTCGGATCAAACCGATCACAATTTTGATTGGTCGCAACAGTGCTGGAAAATCCACCCTAATTAAGTTTTTGCTTATGCTACAGCAAACTCTAGAGTCTAGCGAATCTAATGAAGGTGATTTTTTTACTATTGAGGGGCGGCACGTCAGTCTTGGCACTTTTAAAGATTTAAAAAATACTAAATCTAATAGCAATGGTTTTCAATTTACTTTAAATTTCAAAACTAATTCTTTACCTGAATCTATAATTCAACAAATTAGAGAAGCACTCCAAAAAAGTACCTCTATACAAAAATTAGAAAGTGATAGTGTTGAATTGTCAGTTAGTTTACCTTTTTCAACTGTTACTACCGAAGATGCACTAGGTAAAATAACCAGCGTGAAAATTACCTCCCCAATAAAAGCAGATGAGCTAATGGCTGAATATCGCGTTTCGGGAAATATCCCATATCGTGAAATTCCAGGTAACAAATATAAGCACATAGTCACTTGTAAAATTCAAGGTGAACAAGTTATCCATAAAGAAGAAACTAATCTTAGGAGAACTAGATTTCTTAAATTTCCTCTTCCAAACAATCCTATAGATATACTTAAATCCGCTTTTGATAATCTCTATCTAGATACTGTAAAAGATGAAATTATATCTATCCGGCATCTCTCACCTGTTCGTGAAGAATCAGAGAGAAGTGTCGTACTAGGTAGCCCGCCCCTAGATGATGTTGGACATAGGGGTGAATACGCTATGCCTCATTTACAGCGTTTGCTTACTAACGGTGGAGAAAGAGCAGATTTTGTTTTACGACATATTGAATCTGTTATTGATATTGAAGATGTAAAATTTAAATCTCAAGTTAAGGGATTTATTCCTGAATTCCGAGCAAAAAACAAGTTAACTGGAGCCGAATCTTATCTAGCTGATTTTGGCTTTGGTGTTAGCCAATGTATACCAATTTTTGTACAAGGAGCTTTACTCAGTCCAGGAAAGTTACTAATTGTTGAGCAACCAGAAGCTCAAATTCACCCCACAGCACAACTTGAAATGGGTTCTTTCTTTGCTGAATTATGGACAGAAAGAGGTGTTCCTTCCATAATTGAAACTCATAGTGAGAATATCATTATCAGGTTGCGTAAGCTGATTGCAACAGGACAATTGAATTCAAAAGATGTGACAGTTGCATATTTTTATATCAAGGATAATTCTGTCCAAGTAAAAAATTTAGATATTAACTCAGATGGCAGTTTTGAAAAAGGACTTCCTATGGAGTTTTTTGGAGCAGATATTTTGGAAGCTCTCAGTATTGATATTATGTAATGGATCAAAAATGACAGATAATAAACAATTAATACCAATTGTGATTGATACTAGTGTATTTATCCATATTCTTAATCCCCAAATCAATGAAGGTAGGCATATCGACATCCTACTTGCCCGACTTGCATCCACACATCAACTTCAAATTGACAAAGCAGGTAAAATTGACCTTGAGTATAAAAGGAAGCTTGTGGAAACAATCAAGAATATGGACGAGCAAAGGTTTGAAAAATATACTCTCCAGTTCTGGATTTTAATCAAGGAAAAAAATATAATAGACATTGAACCATCAGAGCAATTAAGAAATGGAATAGAAAAGATTATTAATGATAAAACCAAAAGTGTTGATCGTTGCCTTGTAGCAACTGCTGCTTTAACTACTGCTGATTTAATTACTAATGATGGTGTAGATATTTTGAATAATGCTTCAGACCTGCATAAAGAAATTAAAAGAAATAAACTAAAAAAAATTAAATTAATGAATTCCCAAGCAGCACACACTAATTATTGTATAAATACGAATTAAAAATTACCAATCCTTGTTAGGGAATATTGAAAAAGCTATGATATCTACATCTACAATTCACCAGCTTATTATAAATTCCCCTTATGAGGAGCCAAAAAAATACTGGCAATACAATTACCAAACTCGTCTGTTTAAACTTGTAGAAGGCAGAAGACCCGCAGGTTATACAATCGCTTCTGAAAACTCAAAATCCTTTGATGTTCCTGGTAAATTTGTTGAAATTCCTCTAGTTAACCAAATACGTCTGCGTGTCAAAGCTTGGTGTGAGAATGGGCATCCCGGCGTTACAGGTGTTACCAAGCGTCTATTAGAACACTGGCACAATCCAGAAGAACGTGATTTACCTTTATTCTTTTGTCAGTTAGAAGCAATAGAAACCTTAATCTGGATGGTTGAATCTCCACCATCTGACAAGCTTGGTATTGATATTCCCTCTGATGGTGGAGCATTCAAACGTCTCTGCTGCAAAATGGCGACAGGCTCAGGAAAAACAATCGTCATGGCAATGCTAATTGCGTGGCAAATCCTTAACAAAGTCACCTACCCCCAAGATACCCGCTTTTCCAAAGCTATCTTTATTGTCGCACCCGGACTAACGGTTAAAAATCGCCTTCAAGTTCTAATTCCTTCTGCCGAAAACAATTACTACGAGATTTTTAACATCATTCCTCTTGGCTTGTTTGATAAGCTGCGTCAGGGTAAAGTCTTAGTCCGTAATTGGCACATTCTCAATTGGGAAACACAGGAACAGATTGAGAAAAAGAAGGGAGTAGATAAACGTGGAGCAAAAAGTGATGAAGCTTATGTCAGGGATGTTTTAGGTGAACTTGCTAATTTTAGGAACCTCCTAGTCATCAACGATGAAGCACATCATGCTTGGCGTATTCCTGCTGAATCTAAAATAAAGGGTCTTAGTAAAGAAGATATTGAGGAAGCAACAAAATGGATTGGTGGACTTGATCGCATCCACAGGGCTAGAGGAATACTCACCTGTTTTGATTTTTCCGCCACACCCTTTGTACCTTCTGGTAAGAGAAGTTCTGAAGAAGCTTTATTCGGCTGGATTGTTAGTGATTTTGGGTTAAATGATGCCATTGAGTCAGGCTTAGTTAAAACCCCTCGTGTTGTTATTCGTGATGATGGCAGGCTTAACCTCAAAGATTTTAAATCCCGTTATTATCACTTATATAATGATGTTGAAGTTAAAGACGATTTCAATCGCAAAGCAAAACCAAATGAATCTTTACCTGATTTACTAAATAATGCTTATTATTTGTTAGGTAAAGACTGGTTAGAAACAGCCAAAGCTTGGGAGCAAGCTGGCCATAAAGTTCCTCCAGTAATGATTTCTGTTGCTAACCGCACTGAAACCGCAGCCCGGATTAATTATGCCTTCAATCATAATAAAATTCAAATAGAAGAACTTTGCATTCCAGAACGCACTCTTCACATAGACTCTAATGTTCTGAAAATGGCAGAGGCTCAGGAAGAAAGTTCTGAGATACAATACAAAACCTCAGATACTAATGAAGACGATACATCTGATGAAGAAAATACTCCCAAGTTAACTAAACAGCAGCAAGCAGAACTTTTAAGACAAAAGGTTGACACCGTTGGTCAAGTTGGTAAACCAGGTGAACAAATTCAAAATGTGATCTCAGTTGGGATGCTGTCTGAAGGATGGGATGCTAAAACAGTAACTCACATTATGGGTATTAGAGCCTTCACCAGCCAACTTCTCTGTGAACAAGTTGTGGGTAGAGGCTTGAGAAGAACGGCTTACGACATTAACCCAGAAACAAACTTGCTTGAACCAGAGTATGTCAACATTTTTGGTGTTCCCTTCACCTTTATTCCCCATGAATCTAATGAAGAAACAACACCTGCACCTCCTCAACCTAAAACTGAAATAAAACCTGACCCAGAAAAGCAGGAGTTTGAAATTAGCTTTCCTAATATCATTCGAGTTGATTACATTTATAAGCCTGAACTTAAGCTTAATTTAAGTCAAGTTGAGCCTTTAGAGCTAGATGCTTTTGATAATAGTACACTGGCTGAATTAGCGCCAATTGTTGATGGTAAACCAGATGTTACAAAAATTAAGGGGATTGATCTGGAAGATTTAGGGCGCAAATTTCGGATGCAGAAAATTGCCTTTGAGACTGCCAGAGATATCTTTGATCAGATGAAACCTGGATGGAAAGGTAATCGAGAATATTTATTAGCCAAGCTGATTAGATTAGTGGAAGACTTTATTCACTCAGGTTTAATCAGAATTAACCCACCTTTATTTAATTTAGATGAAATTCGACGGCGGATTATTATTACTCTCAATCTGAGCAAATTAGTTCAGCACATTTGGAATGCTATTTATTTAGAAAATACAGAAGCAATTGAACCTGTTTTTGACCAAAATCATCCAATTCGCTCTACTGGTGATATGCGCTCATGGTATACGGGTAAGCCATGTGAATACACGCGGAAATCACACATCACCTGCTGTACTTTCGATAGTACATGGGAAGCTAGTGAAGCATTTGAACTGGATAGAAACCCTAATGTTGAAGCCTGGGTTAAGAATGATCACCTTGGATTTGAAATTCTCTACATATTTGAAGGGGTTGTTCGCAAGTATCGACCAGACTTTATTATTCGGATAAAAACTGGGAGTTTCTTGATTTTAGAAACTAAAGGTCGTTATAGTCAAAAAGACGCAGCTAAAAGTGTATTTTTAGATCAATGGATTCAAGCAGTTAATCAACATGGTGGCTTTGGTTTTTGGCAACGAGATATATCCAGAAATCCAGCTGACGTTAAGATGATTTTAGATAGGGCGGTTTCTCTGTCAAAATGAGGCTAAAATTTTACAGTAAATATTCAAAAGTTAACGCAATCTCAAGGCTATTACCCTGTGAAAAACTTTTTGTCCAAAGTCAAATTATTGACTGACGATGGATTTTTGGCGCTATCTCTTGTTTGCTCAATTAGGAATAGGACTCTAGGCAATTACTAATTCAAAACTAACTGACTTAAAAAGAAGGCAAGGGCTGCACTGCCTAAAGGAACTGTCAAATTGTCAATACCTAAAAATGAAACAGCTTCTAAAGCCGTAGCTATCACTGCCACTATCAGCGATATCGCCCAAGTTTGCCAACTGTTTCCTTGAGTTCCAACTAAAATCAAACTACTAACAACATAGCTAACGAGCATCATAGTTAGGGAGCCTTCCCAACTTTTTTCTGTCCCAAAAACTTTATACTTGTGTTTACCAAAACGTTGCCCAATTAAAGCTGCTAATCCATCTCCCCAAGTCATTATCAAAATTCCTAGTGCTGCGTACTGGGGTTGTTGTAAATACCAAAACCAGGCAACTAAAATACCGAAACTGACAGAGTAAAAAAATGTCCCTAAGCTTTGCCGTCCAACGCTATTAATACCAGGAAGAATTGGTAATCGGTAGGATAATAAGGTGATTGCACTGGCTAAAATAGAAGCTGTAATCCCTACGCTAACAGGAATATCTAGCCACCAGGCGATTAAAATAACATTACCAGTGCCAATATGAACTATCTTCCGCACGATTTCTGGCTTGTCGGCAAAGCGGTTTACCACCCCTGCAATCAGGAGGATGAGTAACACCCAAATTGCAGCTATCGCAATTTGCAGCCAGAAAACCGGAATTGAGGTGAAGTCAGAAAATGTAATTAACAAAGATGCAACAAAATGAAAAATTTTACCCCTGTTACTAATTTATAAGATTTGGGTAGCTGCAATGAAATTATTATTGATTTGGCTGATTCGGGGCTACCGAATGTTTATCTCGCCGTTGTTTCTCCCGACTTGTCGCTTTCAACCAACTTGTTCGATGTATGCTATTGAAGCTATTGAACGATTTGGAGTGTTGCGTGGTAGCTGGATGGCAACTCGGCGAATTTTACGCTGTCATCCGTTTCATCCAGGTGGTTACGATCCAGTGCCAGAGGTGGTAGAAAAGGTGAAGGAGGAGTAGTTTGAGGATTGGAGTTTAAACGCAGAGGGGCGCGGAGGGAAGCGCAGAGGGACGCAGAGAATAAGGAGAGGGGTAAATTATTAGAGGAAGTGTTCGTGGGTATAGGTATTTGGGGAGATGTCAACAGATGAGGTTGTCATCTAGCGTGGGAAGGTTGAAGAATTTAATTTAGGCTTACGATGATTAATCCTACTGCGATTTCTATACCTGAACCACAAATTCCTACTCCTAGCCCGAGTCCGCTACCTAGTCCCAATCCTGAGCCGAATCCGCTACCTAGTCCCGAACCTGTACCGGGGCCAACGATACCCCAACCCTTACCGGGGCCTGTACCAGAACCAGTACCTGCTCCCATTCCTCAGACGGTTCCAGGGCCGATTCCCCAAACCATACCGGAACCTGTTTAGATTACCTTGGTAATGTAATCCAAAATCTCAAATCTAAAATCCAAAATGCTAAGAGCCGGAATTGTCGGACTTCCCAACGTCGGAAAATCTACTTTATTTAATGCTGTAGTTGCTAATGCTAAAGCAGAAGCAGCTAACTTCCCTTTTTGCACGATTGAACCGAATGTCGGCGTTGTCGCAGTACCGGATGAACGGTTAAATGTTCTTGCTAAGATTGCCAGTTCGGCACAAATCATCCCGGCGCGGGTTGAATTTGTAGATATTGCCGGTTTAGTTAAAGGCGCAAGTCAGGGTGAGGGACTAGGGAATCAATTCCTGTCTCACATCCGAGAAGTTGATGCGATCGTCCATGTGGTACGTTGTTTTGAAAATGACGATATTATCCACGTTGCTGGTTCTGTTGACCCAGCGCGAGATATTGAAATCATTAATATAGAACTCGGTTTATCAGATTTAGCACAAATTGAGCGGCGAATTGACCGGACTCGTAAACTAGCTCGTACCAGCAAAGATGCACAGTTTGAAATCACAGTCTTAGAAAAATTAGCTGCGGCTTTAAATGAAGGTAAATCGGTGCGCCAGGTGAGCTTAAATGAAGAAGAAGCAGTAATTATTAAAGGATTAGAACTGCTCACTTATAAACCGATTATCTACGCCGCGAATGTATCTGAGGATGAGTTAGCAACTGGTAATCATTTTGTCGAAACAGTCCGGCAAATTGCATCGACAGAAAATGCCCAAGTTGTGATAGTTTCGGCTCAAGTTGAAGCTGAATTAGTGGAATTGCCAGAGGAAGATAAAGCTGATTTTCTGGCGTCTTTAGGTGTGGAAGAAGGCGGTTTGAAATCATTGATTCGGGCAACTTACACGCTTTTAGGTTTGCGGACATATTTCACTTGTGGCCCTAAAGAAACCCGCGCTTGGACAATTAATGCTGGGATGTCTGCACCTCAAGCTGCTGGTGTAATTCACAGTGATTTTGAGCGGGGATTTATTCGTGCCGAAACTGTTGCTTATAAAGATTTGGTAACAACTGGTTCGATGAATGCTGCGAAGGAGAAAGGGTTGGTTCGCAGTGAAGGAAAAGAGTATGTTGTGCAGGAAGGGGATGTAATGTTGTTCCGATTTAATGTGTAGGGGTAATTAATCAGTGGCCGTTATCGATAAGATAATGGTCAACCTACACTAAGTTACGTAGGCTTTGCCCACCGTAGGCATCGCACTGTAAATATTGACAAAATACTCAATACATGTATACGATTTTCAGAAGTTGCTAGGCGATCGCAAATAAACCTGCCATTTGCTGTATAGTTGCAATCAAGCAGCCAGTTATGATGCTTCCCCTTGCTTCAGTCCATCTGTGAAGTCTGCCATTGATGAGAAATCTAGGAACGCTAACGCCAAAGCTTTTAGTCGCTATCAGCTTTTTACACAGGTTCTCAAAGGACATACTTCAGCTATTTCCACCCATCATGTATACATAGGAACCCAAATTCTCATCATCTGTACCAACAATTACACCGCCTTCAGCACCTGGAATAAGTTCCATACCTTCAATTTTGTGGTAATTAGAGCGGTAGAGGGGAACAAGGTGAGGATTTTGCTGCCATGTAACTTTGTTATCACGCAATCCTAAATAACCAGCGACATACACAGCTGATTGAAATGGGCCATCATCTCCGGCATCACTTGCTGAGGTGATGTACACAATTCCTACGGGGTCTACCTTAATATCTGAAATATGACGAACATTGCTAGATGGAAACGGTACTTTCAGATTGGCAGAACCAGCGAGAGTAATTTGATATTTAGCGAAGTCAAATATTCCCCAAAAAATAGTTGCTGGTTCTTCTCCTTCACCTCTATGCCCCCAAATCGCAACTAATTTGCCATCTATATTTTGCAATCCAAATGCTTCAAAATTATTTCCTAGAATAATTCCTGGTAAATTGAATTCCTTGATAATAGATATAGTCTTATTGGCAGGCTCTAATCTGATGTAATAAGCTTTTCCAGAACTGCTTAAGGCTATAAAAGAGGATTTTGTTTTTTCGGGAACAGAAGTTAAAGCTTCTAAATCGATGGGTAATTCTATGTTATTTGGCCAGTTTAATGGGAAATATTCAGGTTGGTTTTTACCCTTAATACTGATGATTGCTAAACGACCTTGGTTTTTTTGTTTGTTATCATGGGCAATCAGAAAATCTAGCTTATTACTTTGTTGCTCTATCAAAGCCATGCCACTGATACCGAAAGGGATACCACCGCGAACCGGACGCCAATCTTGCGCCCAAACTTGCTGTGATATAAGTAACAATGCACCTAAGACTACTATATTGATGATTAACCTAAGAAACCGAGGCATAGTATAAAGATTGGGCATGGGGCATTGGGCATGGGGCATTGGTCATTGGGTTAGGAAAACTCTTCCCAGTCCCCAGTACCTAGTTCTCAGTATCGGTAAGAGAAGTGCCTTAGCCGATGCTCAATCATATCAAATCCAGGCAATTTGCACTCACATCAATAAAGCAGCTTTTTGTACTCAAATTAACAGTATATTTACGTAATTAATGGACTCAAGATAGTACTTTCTGTAAAGAAAGCAATAATTCGTTGACAGTATAGGGCTTCGACAAAAATGTATTGACACCAATGGCAGCTACTGCACTGAGCTTATTGTCAGACATAAGTCCACTGCTAGCAATAATTTTGACTTGGGGGTTGATTTTTCGCAGGGTACGGATGGCAGTTAAACCATCCAGCGAGGGCAGCATAATATCCATTAGTACAGCACTAACTTTGTCCCTATTTTTAGCGTACAGCGCGATCGCCTCAATGCCATCACTGGCAATTATGGTTTTATAGTTGTGAGCTTCTAACGACGTTCTTGTAATCTCTTGAATGGCAACTTCATCATCTACAACCAGAATTAATTCTCCATGTCCTGTCTGTGGTGGTAATTCTTCTGGATTGAGTGTTTCCATTCCTTCCACTGCTGGTAAGTAAACCTTAAAGCTAGTGCCACTTCCCGGTTCGCTATACACGTTTACAAAACCTCCGTGGCTTTTGATGATTCCCAGCACGGTGGAAAGTCCTAAACCTGTACCTTTTCCTACATCTTTTGTGGTAAAGAATGGCTCGAAAATTCTATCTAAGATTTCTCTAGGAATCCCAACTCCAGTATCGGAGACAGTAACCACTATATAAGGCCCCTCTTTCGCTTCCAGGTTCATGCGGGCATAATTTTCGTCAATTACCAGATTCTCGGCAAAGATAGTTAAAGTACCGCCATTGCCCATAGCATCGCGGGCGTTAACGCAGAGGTTCATCAGCACTTGATGTAGTTGGGTACTATCTCCAGTCAGCATCCACAAATCCTGCGGTACATCAGTGCTGATTTCTATGGATTTGGGAAATGTCTCTTTCAGAATCTTGGCGACTTCCACAATTATATGTCTGAGTTGCAAAGTGATACGCTTACCTTCTACACCCCGTGCAAAAGACAGTACCTGTTTAACTAAATCAGCACCACGTCTAGCGTTGATTTCCAAAATTTCTAGTAGATGACGGGTGCGTTCATCTGCATCAGGAAATTTGAGCGGTAGCAGTTGCGCTCCTGCCAAAATCGGTGTCAGGATATTGTTGAGGTCGTGAGCAATGCCACTAGCTAAAGTACCAATACTTTCCAGGCGTTGGGCGCGAAACAATTGGGCTTCTAAATGTTTTTTCTCGGTAATATCTGTGTCAACGGTGAGAATTGATTTGGGTTTTCCTTGTTCATCGCCCACTAGACTCCAGCGACTAGCAACAAGGATTTCCTTGCCCATTTTAGTAAGTTTTGTTAACTCTCCCTGCCATTTACCTTTACTAATAGCTTGCAACAGAGCCGCTTCGATTTCTGGTGAAGGTTCGTCATATAAAAGCTCACTAGCATTTTTGCCCCAAGCTTCTGTAGCTTGCCAGCCGTAAAGTGTTTCTGCGCCTTTGTTCCAGAAGATAATTTGGTTGTTTAAATCTCGCACGCAAATTGCATCTGTGGTGACATCAAGTAATGCTGCTTGTTCGCGGATTTTTTCTTGTGCCAATTTGCGTTCGCGTAGCGCAGCTTGCTGTTCGCGTAGTGCGGCTTGTCGTTCGCTAATATCAATACTGGCACATGTCACGCCAACAACTTCTTGCGACTCATTCCGCAATGGCTCAACTGTTAAATCGTAATATCGAGTTGTATTATTGGTTGTAATTGATACTTCTTCTCGCGTTCCTATACCAGTGGTTAGTACCCTACGTTTAATTGTAATCAGACGTTGAGCATCTTCAGCTGGGATAATATCTAAGTCTTTTTTACCCAACATTTCCTCAACAGTCAATCCATAGAAGGGATTGTAAACCCAGGTGTACCGTAACTCTCTATCTTGGTTGTAGACGAAGATGGGGGAGTTTTTCAGGGCAACCCGAAATCGTTCCTCACTTTGTCGTAGTGCGTTGTCTGCCCGTTGACGTTCGATGGCATAACGCATTGAGCGCACCAGCAAGTCACCAGTTACTTGCCCTTTCACCAAATAATCTTGCGCTCCTTCCTGCATTGCTCTAAGTGCCAGGGTTTCATCGTTTATACCCGTCAGTACAATTATCGGAGTGGCTTTTGCTTGATGGTGAGCGATGACAAAGGTTTCTAGTCCCTGGCTATCTGGCAGCGAGAGGTCTAGTAAAATTACATCAAAAATTTCGCTTGCTAGGTAGTTGAGTGCTTCAGAAAGCTTCTCAACGGGCATTAAATCAACTACAACTGTGGTAACTTCCTTTAAAAACTCCTGTAATAAAAAGACATCGCCAGGGTTATCTTCTACTAACAAGACTTTAATGTGTTTACCTGCCATTTCCACTACTCCGGTGGCAGTTTTACGATCGCAAACCAAAAGTTTTCTATGGATTGTACAATTTTAACGAATTGATCGAAATCTACTGGCTTCGTTATATAACAGTTTGCACATAAATTATAGGCTTTGAGGATGTCTTCTTCAGCTTGGGAAGTCGTCAAAATCACTACAGGAATACGCCTCAGGTTTTCATCTCCTTTAATTTCTGCCAGTACTTCCCGCCCATCTTTTCTGGGGAGATTTAAATCGAGTAGCACAATATCTGGATGGACTGCTTCAACATATTTTTCCTGCTTTCGCAAGAATGCCATTGCCTCCACACCATCTTCGACCACATTCAGGTGAATGGAGATTTTGCTATCTTCAAGGGCGATGCGTGTAAGTTGGGCATCGCCAGGATTGTCCTCTACCAACAAAACCTCAATAGGCATAATCGTTGTTATATTATTCACGATTGTTTACCTACTCTATTTGGAATTGTGAAGTAGAAAGTCGAGCCTTGACCCAGTTTTGACTCAACCCAGATCCGGCCGCCGTGGCGTTCTATAATTTTTTTACAAATTGCCAGACCAATTCCAGTACCCGGATACTTATCTCTACAGTGCAAGCGCTGAAAAATTATAAAAATACGTTCTGCATAGTGGGATTCCAAACCGATACCATTATCACGTATCCAGAACAACCATTCATCTGCCGACGGGATAACATTTAAATTTTCCCCATTTAAATTTGCATCTGGCTTTGCTACCCCGATATGAATTTGTGGCTGCTGATTCTGGCAAAATTTGATCGCATTGCCAATCAGGTTTTGAAATACTTGTGTCAGTTGGGTAGCATCAGCCATCACTTCAGGTAGAGTATCATGAGTGACAATTGCTTGACTATCTGCGATCGCAATTTGCAGATTAGCCATCGCCTGTTCTAAGACAACACTACAATTTACTCGCATAAAGGGCTGTCCACGGCTACTGACGCGAGAATAATTCAATAAATCATTGATTAGGGTCTGCATCCGCCGCGCCCCATCTACAGCGTAGTTGATAAACTGATCGGCATTGGCATCGAGTTGATTTTTGTATCTTCGCTCAAGCAGCTGTAAATAACTCGTTACCATCCGCAACGGCTCTTGCAAGTCATGGGAAGCCACATAGGCAAACTGTTCCAATTCCGCATTAGAACGAGCGAGTTCCTGACTTTGCTGGCTTTGTTTTTCTAATAGTTGCGCTTGAGATAAAGCAATCCCAATTTGGTTAGCTAGTTGCTTTAACAACTCCGTCTCAAAGTTATTCCACCGTCGAGGTGCAGCACACTGATGAGCCAGCAACAAGCCCCAAATGCTGTCCCTAACCATAATTGGCACTACGAGGTTAGCCTTGATAGCAAACTGCTGAAGAAATTCTCGATGGCATGGTTGAATGTGAGCGGTTTCAACGTCTTCCATCGCACTCACTCTTCCTTGGCGATATCTTTCTATGTATTCTTCCTTAAAGCAGGGGTCAAAAATATTTCTTCCCAAAATTACAGGCCAACCAGGTAGCACCGCCTCTTGCACCACTGTTCCCGAACCATCAGGCTCTAGTTGAAAAATTAAAACTCGGTCAGATTGTAGTAGTTTTTGGACTTCAGTAACCGTGGTTTGGAGGATTTCCTCTATTTGTAAAGATTCTCGAATTTTCAGGGTGATTTCAGCAAATAATTGCGATCGCAAATTCTGTCGCTTTAATTCTTCATCTGCCTGCTTGCGATCTGTGATATCAGTATAGGAACCCACCATCCGCACTATATCACCCAATGCGTCCCAAAGTGCTTGCCCTCGATCTAGAATCCATTTATAGCTACCGTCCTGGCACTGGACTCGATATTCACAGACATAAAATGGTGTTTTTTTGGCAAAATGGTCTTGGAAAGCTTGAAGTACCCAATCTCGCTCATCGGGGTGGATTCGTTTTATCCATTCATCCCAACCGTTGGAAACTTCGTGGTCTTTATAACCGAGCATTTCTTTCCACCGAGTTGAGAAGAACACTTCATTAGTTTTAAGGTTCCAGTCCCAAATACCATCATTATTACCATGTAATGCTAATTGCCAACGTTCTTCACTCTCTCGTAGTGCTTCTGCCGTTTTTCGTCGTTCAGTAATGTCTTGGAAATAAACAGACAAGCCGTCTTTTGCAGGATAAGCGTGCACTTGAAGCCAGCAGTTTAGTCGCGGATAAAACTCCTCAAATTCCACGCTCACTTGTTCTGACATTGCCTTGTCATACTCACGGTGGAATGTTGTGTTTATGAGTTCTGGAAATACCCCCCAAATGTTTTTACCCAATAATTCATTCTGGTTTTTTTGCAACAGCCGTTCTGCTTGACCATTAATGTAGGTAAATCGCCACTTTTTATCTAAAGCAAAAAACCCATCAGTGATGCTTTCGAGCAAATTAGTAATGCGGATTCTGGCAGCTTTAGACTCGGCGTGTGCTGCTTGCTCTTGCGCCACAAGCTTCTCGCTAATTTGAGATACCTCAGTTACATGACGTCTGAGTTCTAATTGGTCGATTACCAAGCGACTCAGAGCTACAAGCGCCTCCACTTGTTTTTGGTTCAATTGTTTTGGAGCTTGGTCAATCACACACAGAGTACCGAGCATATCTCCCTGCGGGGTAATTAGGGGTACACCTGCATAAAACCGTATATATGGATAGCCAGTTACTACCGCATTATTTGCCAATTTTTCATCAGCTAGGGTATCAGGAACAACCACAACATTACGTTGCTCTTGGCAAAGGTAAGACAACCCAACACACCGGGGCATTTCTGATACATCTAAACCTACTTTTGCCTTAAACCATTGACGGTTTTCATCAATGAAGTTTACCAAGGAGATGGACGTGCCACAAATAAATGCCGCTAACTGAGCAAGATTGTCGTAGGCTTCTTCGGGTTCGGTGTCAAGAATTTGATACTTGTGGAGGGCTTCTAGCCTCGCTACTTCTGTATCAATTTTTCCAGATTTCATGAACTTTTCTTAATAAATTTAAATGTAATACCCAGTCATCAGGGTGGCTATCTCAAGAATAGCTTAACCTTTTTTAACAATCCTTAGTCTTTTCCCCGCCTCTGGCTGTTCAGGAAAGCCTGTTAAATTCTGTCAAAATGCTAAATTCGCATTAAAAGGGGTTTTTAGTAGCAAGCATTCCCTGTCTACGCCGCAAAATTATTGCGTAGGCGTAGCCCGTCCGTACATATCGCGCTAATTCTAGTGTAAACAAATTTAGTCTGTATGAGAAGATTTCATTTTTGCAGACTATCTACTAATCATTACCGTGAGTTCGGAGAGGGACAGGTTTTGCACAAGCAAAATCAGGGTGAGGTTTCTTTGGGCTATTCGATAAACCGTGAATTACGTCAATGAAGAGGACAAGGGGCAGTTCTTGCAGTTCTTGCAGAGGGGAGAACCCCATACATAAATATAGGGCTGCTTGCAACAAGGACGTACTATTTCTAGCGTTTGCACGCCTCGAAATAAATATTTCTATCCTACGCATAAATAAATTTATTTGCTCTGAATCCCTCTTGGCAAAGGAACTTAGAATCTTTCCCCCTTGCTCCCTTGCCTCTTCTGGTCACCTTGTCAGCACTACTATTAGACCTCTACCAAAACGGCTTCTCGCAGCTTGGCAATCACATCACTTAAATTACCCGTGTTCAGACGGTAACTCAAAGGATGGGCAATCAACCGCGCCGTACTTTCATAGAGAGTAGCAATTTCAATCAAACCATTTTCGCGCAAAGTCCGCCCTGTAGAAACCAAATCGACGATCGCTTCTGACATTCCAGTAATCGGGCCTAGCTCTACTGAACCATACAACGGCACTATTTCTACAGGTAAATCCAGACTGTGGAAATATTCACGAGCGCAATTCACATACTTGGAAGCAACTCTACCATGCGGTGGTAAATCTAAAGGCGATCGGTAAGAACTGGATGCTTTTACCGCCACCGACATCCGACAATGCCCAAACTGCAAATCCACCAAGTGGGCAACTTGCGGCTGCTTCTCGCGCAACACATCGTAACCAACAACACCCAGTTGTGCCTGACCATATTCCACATAAACCGGCACATCTTGCGCCCGCACCAACAAAGCTTTTGCAACTCCCTTAGTATCAAGAATTTGCAGTTGGCGAGTTCCTGAATCTAAAAAAGCACTAAAATCTAATCCCACAGATTGTAGCAGGCGGATGCTATTTTTAAGGAGTTCCCCTTTTGGCAATGCAACAGTCAGCATTCTTTTTTTAATATCCTTGGCGTTCTGGCAATTGAATAATATTGAGAATATCTCTATATGCTTACCACAAGCAGCATGAGAATTTTATTAGTTGATGATGAAATTGAACTAACTCAACCCTTGAGTCGCTTATTAACTCGTGAGGGTTACATTGTGGATGCCGCTTACGATGGCACAAGTGGCAACGAATATGCACAAATAGGCAGTTATGACCTACTGATTTTAGATTGGATGCTGCCAGGAAAAACGGGGTTAGAAATTTGTCAGGAATTACGACGCCAAGGTAAAACCACTCCCGTGCTGTTTCTTACAGCTAAAGATACTCTTGATGACCGCGTACAAGGTTTAGATGCTGGCGCTGACGACTATTTGGTTAAACCTTTTGAACTGCGGGAGTTACTAGCTAGAGTCCGTGCTTTATTGCGCCGTTCCGGTTCCCAAACCTATGAAACCACCACCGGACGTTTAACCGTCGCTGATTTAGAACTCGATTGTGAAAATCAAGTAGCCTATCGCCAAGGACGAATCATTGAGCTATCGCAAAAAGAAAGCCAGTTGCTGCAATATTTTATGGAACACACTGGACAACTAATGACTCATGCCCAGATTATGGAAAATTTGTGGAAAGAGGAAGAACAACCCAGTAGTAATGTAATTGCGGCATTAATTCGTTTGCTGCGCCGTAAGATTGAGGTGGGTAGAGAAACTGCGCTGATTCACACAGTCTACGGTAAAGGCTATCGTTTCGGTGCATTAGGTAATTGAATCTAAAAAGCGATGACTAAAAACACACACTTTAACAACACCAAAAACTATGATTCAATAATGTTTCTACATCATTAGGAAAAGGACAATCATCAGGAAATTTTGTTTCATATTCCTTACTCATGTTTTTCTGTGCATTTTGATAACATTCATCACATATAGTTAAAAAATAATTACTTAGACTAGGGGAATCTCGAAGAATACGACTTAATTCCTGTTGTGTGCGGCTAATTGTTGCTTCCCAACCGCCATAACATTCTGTTAAATTTACATAATTCCGTTTTAAGGCGTGTTCAAATAAAGTTGTCAAACGACTTTCTAATTCCCGTCTATCTCTCCTCCCCAATCCTTCTATCTCCTCAATTAAATTTTCCCAGTCTACATTGCTATAGTCTTGGGATTTTAAGCTCTTGACAGTCTGCTCAATCCATAATGCAAAGTCTGTTGCATAGAGAGTTTTTACTGGTAATTGAGTCATAAAAAACTTTAGAGTACTTTAGGAATAGTTTAACCCAAGGGTTTAACAAAATCGGCTGGATAAATTGCACCGTACCTATTCGTTAGACCAATCCTGCGGTGCGTTAACACCGCTTCTAGCACATCCCAAGCATCCCCGGATGATGATTAGGACTTACGCAAAAGTAGACGCTGTAGGGGCAATTCATGTAGACGCAAAGCGGCTTCCCGCAGGGTATTGCCCCTACGTGAAAATAAGGATTTCACCTATTATTTGCGTAAGTCCTGATAATGTTTCCTTGAACGGGTAAGACTTCGGCGTGAGCGCTCAGTCGAACGCTGCCCACCCCACAATCGTTTTACTTCCAGAAATATGCAAGTCAAATGTTAAACAGCTTATTCAGACTGCCTATTGGTCACTAATTTGATAATTAATAGACCTCTTGCAAAAGTGCTTTTTGCAAGAGGGGAAAAGGGTAAAGGGGAAGGGGACAATACAGAACTTTTTCCCCTTCCCCCTTACCCTTTTCCCGACTTATGCAAAAAGTCTAATGTACAGAAAATACTTTAAAAGTGGGTGACGAGGGAATCGAACCCGCAACCAATAGATTAAGAGTCACCACTTCAACGCCACAAAACACGAAATTTATAATTCTGGTGGCATGGGGCGATCGCTTTTACTAATCGCCAAGTCAAAGGCTCTTTGGTGATGCTCGGCGTTAATCCAAGCGTGATAGAGATTGCTGTGAACCGATAAGCTGTGACCCATCTGCTGCGCTGCCAGCGTTACATCAAGCCCATACTCTAAAGTGCGAATCGCCCAAGCATGACGAAGATCGTAAACCTTGAATGGCAACCCATCATTTCGCCTAAACCTTTGACTAACTGTTGCACCAATTTCAGAATTACTTCGGTTTAAGTTGATATCGGGGATTTTGACGTTTGGCAACCCAAATAATTCAAACCACTCTGGATGAAAAGGCCAGATTTTTCTATAACCAGTTTTTCCAGCAAGGACAGTAACAATTTTGTTACCTGCTCGTAATTGCTCTAAATCAAGGAAGAACACTTCATGATTCCTCAATCCGTAAGTGGCAAGCATTCCGAATACCCACTGCCACTTCACGTTATCTAAACTAGAATGAGATTCAAAAATTAATTTATCGGTTGGCAGACTACGAATCTGCCTACTTCTATAGCTATAGTTTCCTGAATAAGAATCAGGATTGAAATCAAGACCAGCAAACTTAGCCAATAATTTCAGTGTTAAACAAAATCGTTTCCGGGTTCTAGTGTCTGGTGTGGTTGCTAGAATTATTTGTTTTAATACTTCAGCATCAAGTGTTTCGTGTACGGGTAACATCTTGAAAACTGTTTTATATTCAACCTTCCATGTACTTTCTGTTTTAAAATTACGTTGCCTTTTCTGAAAATAATCTTCTTCAAACTTTTGAATCCATTCCCCAATACTTTTTGCTGTATTAGTCTCTAATTTGGGTTTTAAATAGTCATTCCAATCAAAGGTTTTAGTATCGAGTTTTAGACTGATTATTTTACCTTCATTCTCAGCAAGCTTTACACCATCTATTGTGGCTACAGTAATATTTATTCTTTGTTGATGCCACTCATTTTTTAATGCCAAAGGTTTTGGGGGAAGTGTTGCCCTCAAGTAAAGTCTGCTGCCAATTTGCTCAATACTAATACCGTAATTACGCAGTCTTCCGTTAGCCTCCTTAATTTGATGTTCAATGTTTTTCATTATTATTTCCATGAAAAATCCATCCCAAAATGAAGCAGGTTCTTACCTACTTCTCGTTGGGATAAAATTACTTGATTTAAGTCAAACTCTTATAATGGGCTACCGACACAGTAGCCCACGCCGCAATTGCGATTTATCAGGCGGTTAAATGCTTTCGATAGTGTCGGTAATTGCTTGTAAATCTTTTTGCAATATTTCTTGCGTGTCTTCTGTGAAATTTTCAACCTTTGACATAAACTCAATTAACTTTTCTAACTGAGCTTTAGCCCTAAGTAATTTGTGCCATTCAATGTAGTAATCCCAGGCTGGATCTGGATGTGGGATATCTAAATTTTCGTTATTCATAGATTTCATCATCATCAAATTCGTCTAAAAATACTTAAGGTCATCGGATGACCCTAAGTTAAAAGGGATATCATCTGGATCTGGCTCCTCAGAAGTCAGATTTTGTGGATCAGACATTTGCTTAATTACTTCCAGCGTTGCCTTACAATCTCCTAATGCCGAATGGTCTCCTCCTGGCAATTTCTGCCATTTGTAATTCCCGTGATAATCATTCCACTCGCCAACGTATTGAGAGTAATAATGCATTGCACAATGAATTGATCCGCCATTGACGAAAATTCTACAGTTCCTACGGTCGCTAGTTGGAAAGGCAATTTGAATGCCTCTAGCTTTCAACGAATTCCTGATTACTTTTAAATCGAATTCCGCATTGTAAATGATTACATCTCTATTACTCAGCAACTTCCACACATCTAGGAACACTTGCTCAAACGGAAGTGCTTGTGCTACATCATCATTGTGGATACCGTGTATTCCAGATGCGGCTTCACTAATTTCAATAGTTGGTTTTACAAGAGTTTGGTATTCTTCCCCAGAACTAGTAAGAACGCCTATTTGAATTATTTCTGCATTGTTACTCAACCCTGTGGTTTCGGTGTCCAAGATACACCATTTATCGTCTTTGAGTATTGTTTTACTCCATTCTATGGATTTTTCCGTGTCGCTCATTTCGCTAGTCATACATCACCTGGTATATCTTGAATTGGTAGATGAACAGCGATCGCACTCCCCAAAAGCGCGATCGCTTTTAAATTAGCTGGTCTTGGGTTTTTCAATAATTACTTTGCCATGCTCATCTTGGAGGCTAATAGCACTTATCGGGGAGTTTTGAAGAACTTGCACTTCCTTGGGGAAATGCACCGCTACCTCAACCTGGCTCATCTCAAAGCTTCTGTTTACACTTGCATCCCCGCTATCGTGAGTCAAAGTAACTCGGAAATCACCATTCATTTTGTTTACCCCCCGAACTGTTTTCTTAATCGCTCCAACAGCGCTGCACCTTCCCCATAGCGCTTGCCAGTGAAGCCCAACACCTCAGTCACGATCGCACTATCACTTTTTCCACCTCCCAGACGCCCGATTACCCGCCAAAGTACCCGGTCGTTATCCGAACAATTTTCCTCTAAATCCGCTTCTGGAGCGAGTTTGAGGTCATTTTCAACCCGTTTTTGGCTCGTTGTCGCGTTGTCATAGCATGGTTGTACTATGGTTGAACCACCGCGGACTGTTGCGGCTTTCATCTCCCTGTATGGCGGGAGTTTTAACGGCTGATCGTCGAGTAAACAGTGTGACTGGTCAGCTTTTAACCAGTTGATAAGCTGTTCATTTTTCAAGGATTTGGCGTGGGCTATCGCCTTTTTACCCAGGCGAATCCGGTAGAAAGCATCGGCTAAGTCTGATTTACCCTCCAGTCCCCAAGCCGCCACGCGGTCATACTGCGAGAGCAAGATTGCGAAGCGCCGCGCTTTGCGTCCCCTCCTGGCGTGACGCTCTAGCCACTCGCCGGAACTGCCTACTTTTGAAACCAGTTCGGGGTACTCCTCAACGATGATCACGCGCTCAGTGCCGGCTAATGCAGCGTCGCCGCGTTCGTTGCGGATCTTCATTTGGTTGCTCAAATCGTCCAAATCTTCCAGCATTCCCCGGTCGATTGCTACCCAGTTTTCGCCGCGGCCGATGACTTCTAAGCCTGACCAGTCGGTGGGAGTGCCTTCACACTCATACACCTTCACCGCGCCGCCGATGGTATAGGCGAGGTATTGGGCCAGAGTTGACTTACCCGTGCCCATTTCGCCGATGATCATCACCTGTTTACCTTCAATAGCGGCGATGATATCGGTGATGATTTCCAGTGGTTCCTCAACAACAGCAGCGCTGGCTTCAATGACTTGGGACATCGGAACCCCGGCGTATGGCAAGGCATCGTAGACTTTCAGCAATTTTTTGACGGCGTTTTCTGTTGCTTGGCAGATGGTAATTCCTAACTTCAGGGAAGCTGTGACACCGTAGAGGCTAAACAGCCCCAGGGAAAAGACTACACGACCCAGACCCCAGGCACAATAACGCATTAACGTTTTGGCATTGGGCAAATGCATCTCTACCCAGGTATGAGCATTAGCAGTTCTGGGAGGGGCCGCAACTTTGATATCTATTAGATCATTTCCCATAGCGCACCTCAATTTTCAAATACATTGGGTGTTGGGTCTGGTCTTTGGCAAGTGCAATTATGCACAGCATCAAAGCAGTTATGGTGAAGACAAGCATTATCACTTGGTTCATTCCTTAGCCTCCCCTACTCCCTGCTCCCTCTCTCGAATTGCCTTCCAAGTTTCTGGGTAGGTTTTGCGATCCATGCGCCGAATGGACTCTTGTACTTCTGGTGGTTCCAGCTGGAGCGCTTCATTGATTGCGATCGCAGCTTCTAACCACGGACTACGCTCTTGAGTCATCTGCCCCCGCTAATAAGTGATGGTGCAATTTCCCACATGAGATTACCAAGCATTGCATAAGCATCACTAAGGGTTATCTCTGGTTGATAGCCTTTGTTTACAAGACTTTGGTAATCAGGATGTGCTTTGATTTCCGAAATTAATCCTGATGTTTCTCCAATGAGTTGCGCTAGTGTTTTCATCCGCCGATCCTCCGGTACATGAAGGAATTCGACGCGGAACCCTCGCGGGCTACTAGCTCGGATTCTGGGGTATCGGCGATGATTTCAGCCCAGCCGGTTTTATCGTTGTTGCGGATGTTGCTTTCTGCGATCGCACCAAGTCCCGGTCGCGCTTTTTCAAATTCGTCAACTACTTTTTGTTCTTTGGGTGTTAATGGTTCGTTGTTCATGGTAAGTTTTGGTTAGGTAGAGACGGTGTTTAGCACCGTCGAACAGGCTCCAGGTCAAGACTGGGGCTTGTTTTGTGTTGGGTGATTGGATAGGGAAACTCGAAAGCACCGTCCGCCGCCAACCATCATCACCTCACGATCCGCAAGGCGGACGGCTTTGCTACGGCTGGCTTTCATCATCGGAAATGAACCATCTGGCGAAAGACTGAACATTTCGTAATTTCTCAAGGAATCCCATTCGACGGCTGTTCTATCGCACAGTCCCAAATACTCAACTTGATTCATGTCTGCGGCCGAGGCTGCACTGGGTAAAGACGGCAAGTATCGTCTTGCTCTTTCTTTCTTGGGCTTTGCCTCGGTCTTATCTTCGGTCTTAGAACCTGTTTTAGTGCCATTACTAGTGGCTTCTAGTGCTTCCATAGTCCTTGCATACTAGGGTTATAGTCCCGCTTATGCGGCACTTAAGTCCTTGAATACTAGGGTTATAGTCCCGCTTATGCGGTACTTAAGTCCTTGCATACTAGGGTTATAGTCCCGCTTATGCGGCACTTAAGTCGGGGTTTAGTACTGCGATCGCGCCGCAGTCATTTTAGTAAAAGTCTTGTTATCACTGGGTTTTAGCGTTTTTTAGTCTGTTTTACCTCCGTTAATCTTGGGTTTAGAGTCAGTTTTAGGGTGTTTCCGCGCCGGGGCACTATGCAATGACGCGGGTGCTTGCTCCATTTATCAACGCGAACGGTCAGGCGTTGGGGAGGTAGGTTGCAAAAATCATTGTACCAATGTACAACTATAGGTAGTCTAATAGTACCTATGTGGAATGTCAAGATACTACATAGGTAGAATGGAGGAGATGTACATGGGTATTACGAATGAGGAAGCCGTTGCACGGGGAGAGGAAAAAGAACGTCATGTTTACACTGACGCCAGAAGGTATGCAGATGCTGGACGAGAAAGCGAAAGCGATTGGCATCAGCAAGAGCGAATTAATCGAGCAAATAGCTCGGAACCAAGTCTCTTCGGCTCCAGACCAACAATTACTGGGGGAATGCTCGGCCAACTGATCAAGGACTATCGAGATCAGCTGGCATCCAAAAAACATCAAGTTCAATTCCTCCAGAACCTAATCCAGAATGCTGAAAGCGAAGCTAATCGCCTGGAAGAAAGAATCCAAGAGTTTGAAACTCTACAAGAGGAACTAGAAAAACAACTTCAGCAAAACGAATAAAGCCGTCCTACCTCACTTGCAGGTAGGACGGCTTTATTGTGTGCGATCACGCTCCACCACTTCCGGAGTGCGATCGCCGATTGTCCGATTGTCTTAAAAACAAAAAGTCACAAGCCACCTTAAAATTGCAATTCGCAGTGGCTTGGAACTAGTAATATCTAGTAACATTATGCCAGAAAACAACCTAAAAGTCACCAATTCTTCTTCTCAAAATAGAGTAATTCCTATTAACCGCAACAAAGAGAAGAAAACATCAAGTAAATTCAATAAACCCCACTGTATCATCCCTGTTGATGATATCCAGTGGGTAGTTAATCAAACGAGAACAGTCCAAACGCTATGGAATGAATGTTGGGCTTCAGACCAGTATGGTAGTAGATGGATGAAGCTAACAACATCATTAGGTGATAAAGCTTTTCGACTAGCAAGACAACTTTTATACACCACAGGCTTATTTGAATTCAAGCGAGAAACCTGCATAGATGACAGTCGTAAAACAGCCTGCTGGTTAGTTAAAAACTTGCATGGTGCTAGGCGAATTCAAGAATTTTGGATGAAAGATGATGACCAAGAATCAGCGGTCAATTCTGACCCTATATCCGGCATAAATGAACCGGACATCAGTCAAAAAATACCGGATGTCGGTCAAAAAATGCCGGACATCTCACCTGAAACCCCTGAAAAATCAAGCCTTCCAGAACCCCTCAGTAACTCTTCAGAAACTTCTCAGGAACTTCTCAATGAAGTTCCTGAAGAAGTAACCCCGACGAACGAACTTCTTGAGAAAGTTCGTTCTCGTGGCACAAAAACCGCAGATAAATTAGCAGTCGCTATGGAACGGTGTTTACAAAAAGCCAGAGGTGAGCAACCCGAACAGTCTTTTAGGGAATTATTTATTAGCCGATACAAATGGAAAATCGATGATGAGAGATTTCAAAAACTTATTCAACTCACTAAAGAATGTACGCTTTCATTCTTTCAGAAATTCAAATACGTATACCAGAATGACGGTATGAGCGCTCCTAGAACATTTGATAAAGCAATAGACCTTGTAATAAAAAATGCTTCGAGTATCAATGAAGCAGTGAAATTACAATTAGAAGCTTTCAATTATCAACCCACTAGTTGATTGATACAAAAAAAGGCCGCTGTAACGGCCATGAATTTTATAATCCACAAACATTATGAAACATAATTCTGATGTGCCGGGACAGTTAACATTGTTGACTGTTGCACCAACTGAAAAGAAAATTACCGTTCACGATCCTTACTGGGATGAAATAGAAATTGCGCCCCAACATCCCCAACCAGAAACCAGATGGAATCCTGCCCACTTTGGGGAAGTACCTTATAAAACTGACAATGGACAACTGACAATTTTCTTTGATGAGTGCGACGAGCCACCAGACCCAGACGATTATTTAAACCTGGATGATTATGAGCAAGCCTGGGCTGAGTGGCAAATACGTGTTGGGGCGCAAGTTACCTCAAGCACTCTTGCAACCACAGTAGAACCGCGTGTTGGTGGGAAGGTTACATTAGCTACCCAAAAAGTTGCGCCCCAACACGATACCCACTGGGTAGAGAAGTACTGGGTCGAGCGGTCTGGTAATAAATATTGGTATTACCGCTATTGCTGGATGGTAGGCAGGAAGAAAAAACGCCTTTACCTGGGTAGTGTAGACAGTATCCTTGCCAAACGGAAAAAGGCAGATGTGGAGATTGCGATCGCAAATGGTAAATTACCATTTGAGATTGAGAAACTAATCCGAGGCTGGAAGAATGAATCGCCCACCATGCCCAAGATGTGACCAAACAAAACTAATCTTCAAAAACGGTAGCTACAAGTTATCTGACAATACAGTAGTGCAGCGCTGGTTTTGTCAGAGATGTCGCAAGGGCTTTACTCCTGCAACACTTCTGGAGACTCCCGCAGCAACTCCTGAAGCTTCCGCAGTTCATCCCAGGTACGAGCGGTAATATCTGGTTTTGAAAAAAGCTGTGTAGAGCGATAATTCTTGGTTC
>NZ_JAYGHD010000028.1:0-38989 GCF_034932245.1 Nostoc sp. UHCC 0251 | reverse complement strand
TCTGCCTCTTGTCAAGCTACTGGAGGCGGAGCCTCCCAGAATGGGTTCCCAGCCTAGAGGCTGGGAACCAGTCAGAGCAAGGGCTGTATCTTTTCTTAGTGCCATTCGGGCATGGGGCATGGAGCATTGGGTATGGAGCATTGGGTATGGAGCATTAGGCATTGGGCATGGCTCAAGAATCTAATCAATAGTTCTTCTTCCCCTGCTCCCCCTGCTCCCTCATCTCCCTCATCCCCACTCCCCACTCCCCACTCAACTTTACGAATCCAACGAATATTTCATAATGATGTTGACTGTTGTATTTTTGTCTACAACAAAGCTGGCATCACGAAACTTTGGTGTACCTGTTTGTATTGACACAGTTGGATTTTTGGAAATCCCAAAACCTTCTTTGGGAATACCAAAAAAGTCTTTATTGAGTTTGCGATCGCCATTTTGATCATCGACTATGGCAACAGCATAAGTTCCAGGCTTTAAACCGGAAAATTCTTTTGTTACGGAATTGCCAGTAATCTTAGTGCAGCCACTTTGAGCTTCACTAGTACTACTCATCGGAAATCCTTTTTCGCTTGCGTAAACTCTGAAGCAAATCTCACCTTTTTGGTGACGTATTCCATTTACAACTACATTAAGTGTTGTAGTTGGCTCTGCATTCACTGTTTTAGCAAAGCTGATGCTCACTAAAGTAGCAAGCAAAACATGAGATAGATGAGATAATTTCAACATAGTTTTGTAGTGAATAATAGGTGATTCGTGGGTTAAAAAAAGCTGGCAAACACAGCTTATTTCTCTGAAGCGATTCGTTCAAAGTCTGACTTGCTGTTTTTTAATTGATGCACCTTGCCAAGCTTTCCAAAGTTTTTGCAGCACCTTTAGCAAATCTTTCAGCAGAAGATATTCTGTCCCTTTTAACTGCTGATGTAAACTTCTATGGCAACACAGCCGCTCATACAAACTCAAGGGACTACGCCAGATAGAAAGTACATATTCCCAGATTATTCTCCAATGTGGCAATAAAATTTGTCCTTTTTTTGCTGAATCGAACCACACTGAATACGCATAGAAATCAGGTAGCATACTCAATGAGTGTTTTTTACTGTTGTTCGTAAACAACAGATAATTAGGGAAATACATACTCATTGATTGTTCCGGATGGCTTCTGGCAAAAAACAGGTATTCAGGAATTTCATAAAACCTACCAAGAATACCAAGCCTTAATAAGAGAATTCCATCTGCATTACCGTAACCACCCATAGGCGGTATCCTTTTCAAGGCACTGGCGCGAATTACACCGTAACATTGATAACATAAATGCTTGGTCAGCAATTCATGAAAACGCTCGTGTGGTTTTAGTGCATCTGCCTTGAGTTTGATATCGTAGCTTTGGAGATAACTCCCCTCTTCATCAATGAAATATGTCTGAGAATGACACAAGATTATAGTAGGATCTTGGTCAAGCACTTCAATACACTTCTTGATAAAATCTGGAGCATGTAAATCATCATAGGCAGCCCACTTAAAGTACTCACCCGAAGACAATTTAAAAACGCGATTGAAGTTACGGGCGCAACCGATATTTGTGTCATTGCGGTAGTAACAAATACGTTGGTCTTGCTCGGCATAAGCTCTACAGATTTCTTCAGTTTTATCTGTAGATGCATTATCTGAAATAATTAGTTCAAAATCTTCAAAAGTTTGAGCTAAGAGAGAATCTATGGCTTCTTTGATAAATTTTTCACCATTGTATACAGGTAATCCGATGCTCAATCGTGGCTGATTGCTACTCATAGAAAACAAGGATTCTGAAAATCTGTGATTATTGTTTAATTGCAGATAATTGTTAGATAGATGCAACGTAATAATCCAGAAGTCAGAATTTAGTAGGTTGAGTTGAGAAACGTAGCAAGATCCCGCACGATAAACCAAAATTAATTATCAAGGCTTTCTTGGGTTTGACTATTGCTCAACCTAACCTACTATTCTAATTCTTCTATTCTCCCTACTCCCCACTCCCTACTCGCCGCTCCCAAAAGACTATTTCATCAAACTTTGAATATCTGTTTTTCGCAGCCATTCATGTGTTCGCTGCATTCCTTCTTCGAGGTCAATTGTTGGTTTATAATTTAACAGGCTTTGTGCTTTGGCAATGGAACAAGCATAGGGACGAGTCATAAAATCTATAGACTCTGGTAAAATATCAACTTTTTTGCGAAAAAGTTTTTGTCCTTGAACGCGTAGCTTTAGAAACAACTTGATTTCATCTTTCGATAATGAAAGGGGTGCTTGTAAATCTTCCATTGCTGCTAAACGCATAAAATACTCTCTCCACGAAGTTTCTTGTCCATCGGTGATATTAAATATTTCACCGGAGGTTTCTTTTTCTATCGCTAGAAAGATGCCATCAATTAGGTTATCTATATATACGTGATTAATTACTCCTTTACTATCGTTGGCACAGGCAAATAATTTTTGACGCATCATCAAAATTGGTCTGACTATCCAGGGAATACTTCCTGGCCCATAAACATCTCCGGCTCGAATAATGATGATGCCAAAATCTGGAGAATTATTCAGTTCTAAGAGTGCTTTTTCAGCTTCTATTTTAGTTTGACAGTATGGATTATTTTCGCCAGAGAGTGGCCCAGATTCTGTAACACCATTAGGATAGTTAAAACCGTAAACCATGACGCTGGATAGATGCACAAATATTTTGACACCAGCCTGTTTAGCGGCTTTAGCTATGTTGATAGTACCGCCAACATTCACATCACGAAAATGGTTAATTGCGCCAGCTTCTTCGGCAATTTGCTCTGTATGTAAAACGATATCTACACCCTGGCAAGCCTTTTGAGCAATAGTAGAATCGGTAATACTACCAATAATTACTTCAACACCTAAATTATGTAATTCTTTATTCTGTTCTGTAGAACTTTGTAGTCCACGAACATTCATTCCTTGCGCTATAGCTAACTCGGCTGTACGCAATCCGACAAGTTGATCAATCCCAGTAATTAGGAGGGTTTTGTTGTTGAGGTTCATATAGTAAGGGTTATACCAATTTTGGATTTTTGATTAAAAGAAAAGTGCTAGTTTTGATAGTTTGTCGTAAGCACTTTAGTGATTAGAAAATAATGACTAAAGTCCTTACTGCGAACTTGCTTATCTGTAACAACTTGTTCAAAGCAAATTGTCTTGGTTAGAAAATATCTCCCGGATCTGCGGAGCGGAGTTTGTTAATAGCAAGCGCTCCTGATGTTATACACATTAAAACTGTGGAAGTTAAGACAATAACCGCATTATTAGTAGTCATCATTATTGGTAGTTTAGTTGCTTCTGCTGCAAAACTATATAACAAGACAGAAGTAATAAATCCTGGGATATAACCTAATATTGCTAAAATTAAAGCTTGCTGAAATACCACATTTAATAAGTAACTATTGGCATAACCTATGGCTTTTAAAGTGGCATAAGCAACGAACTGCGTTGCAATATTACTGTAAAGAATTTGATAAACAATAACTACACCAACAACCGCAGCCATTGTCAACATCAAGTTAAGAATAAAACCAATAGGTGTTCTGACAGCCCAGTATTGTTTCTCAAAATCAATGAAGCCTTGGCGGGTAAAAACTTGGACATCATTAGGCAAACTTGCTTGCAAATTTTTTAGTACTGTTTCTGCATTAGTACCAGGTTTGAGGGAAATCAAACCGACATCAATCATATCTGCCGGACGAGTATTAGGATTTATCCTCAAGAAAGTGGAGTCACTAACAAGTAAATTGCCGTCTACCCCAAAGGAAGGCCCTAATGTGAATAAGCCACCAATTCTCACTCTATAGCCAATTAATGAACTGTAGGGAAATATTTCAACTGTCTGTGAAGTCTCTCCCGCATTAAATTTTTCAGCTATTGGGCCAAACTCTGGGCGAGAACCCCGATCAAAAAGCACAACATCGGGAATTTTGAGTTTATCTAAATTTTTCTCAACTTCTGGGAGATTCATTACCGGTCTACCTGGATCGAAACCAATAACATATATTGAATATTTCTCACTAGTAGCCGGATTTTTTAGTTTGGCAAATTGCAAATACATGGGGCTAACTGACTCTACGCCATCAAACCCCAGAGATTGGTACAAACGAGTCCGTGAAAAACTTTGATTTGAGGTCAAAGATTTATATTGCGAACTCACTAAAAATAAATCTCCTTTGAGATTCTGATGCACAGCAGTTGCACTGGAATAAAGAGCATCTTGAAAACCAAGTTGCACAAACATTAGCAGCACAATAAAACCAATCCCGGCTACAGCTACTAGTAAACGAACTTTTTGCTGCGCTAGCTGTAGCCATCCTAAAGGAATTTTGAAATTCATGGATTTATTTGTCATTTGTCATCTGTCATTTGTCATTTGTTATTTGTCATTTGTCATTTGCAAATGACGAACGTTCAATGCCTAATGACCAATTACTAAATTTGAATGGCGACATCTACCTGTAAGTTAGTTAAACGAGCGACCTTTTCACTATCTGCGGGATTATCGATGGAGATTTTCACTTCAACTATTCTGCGGTCTGTATCTGAACCAGGGTTTATGCTGAAGATGTTTTGCTTGTCAACTTGCCAACCAATCTCTTTTACAGTTCCTTTGATTGTTCCAGGAAATGCAGGGCTGGTAATGGTAGCTTTTTGCCCTACACGCACTTTTTGAACATCGGTTTGATACACCTCTGCAATCACATACATTTGAGATGTCTTACCTATCTCAGCAAATCCGGTGTTGGTGTTAATTACTTCTCCGGTTTTGGCGTGAATTTTCAAAATTTTGCCATTTATGGGAGATTTTATATAACTTAAATCCAAGTTGGCTTTTGCTTCTTGAACAGCAGTTGTTGCACTGTTGACTTCGGTTTGTGCTACCTGAACATCTACACTACGCACTTCGCTAATACTGGTGAGTTGTGCTTCTGCTTGCTTGCGTTGTTCTTGGAATGTGTCTTGAGTCCGCTTGAGGGTGGCTTGAGCTTCTGTAAGTTGCTGTTGTGTAGTCTTTAGTTGCAAAGCTTTGGTATCCGCGACAGAAGCCGCGATCGCACCTTGTCTATATAATTGCTGATAGCGATCGTTCTCAGCTTGAGCATTGTCTACCTCAGCCTGGATGCGGGCAATTGTCGCCTCTTGTGTCGCAACGTCTCCTTTATATTGTGGCTCTAAACGCGCGATCGCTGCCTTTTGAGCATCGATATCTCCGGTTTTCGCTCCAGATTTCACCTGCGCTAGTTTAGCTTTGGCAACTTGCAGTTGGTCTAAAGCTTGTTGTAAAGCTGTTCTAGAACGACCATAATTTTCTAGATATGCCAGTATTTGCCCTGCTTTAACCGCATCTCCTTCTTTCACTAACAGTCTCTCTACTCGCACCCCATTATTGGCATTGGGAGCATTCAAAGAAGTAACTTCACCTTCTGGCTCTAAACGTCCCAAGGCAGTGACAGCAACTTTCGCAGGAGCGACAGGCTTGGGAGGATTTGCTGCTGGTGTCACAACTTTAGGTTTAGACCAAAACGGTACTAAACTATAAAAAGCTATTAATCCCGCCGCCAAAATGAGAGAAGCTGCTAAAATTACTTGCGATCGCCCTACGGGTTTTGTGAATAATCGGCTTTCTTTATTTAGTGCCATATTTTCATTCCAATTCTGTTTTCTAGGGGATAGCCTGGTTATTATTTAGTCGATTAGATATAGACTCATCCGCAAATTACCAAGAGAATTTGTCCTCTAGGGTTTCTACCTTAATAAAGTGGATGGGTCTAAATTGGTTTTATATGAATTGTTGTACGCTTTTGCCGCCCAAACTCACTATTGTGGCGTGAAAATTAATGGTGGTGTTACTTCAAAGCTTCCTAAGTTATATCCTATGTTTACATTTAATCCAGTAGCGGAAAATACATATAGTGCTCACCGGAAAATCTAATTTTCAAGAACAACGAAGCGCCAGTAAAAATGAACTCGAACTTTGGATAAACTTGTTATTAAATATGGCACAAAAATTGAATTTTGTCAACCGATTAACTTTGCATAAGTCCTGGATTTTGTAACTAAAATATTTCATCATAGTAAGATTAGAGACTGAATAATTGTACTCATCACTAATCCCTCATCTGCTAATTAAATTCAAATAGATGGTTAGTTATCAAGCAGATTTAATATTACTAACAGATTGTTGTTATTAAGGTTGTGTAATATAAGACATTCTTATCAGCTTTGTTCCTAGTAATTAAAGGGTGGCTAGAAACCACGTTTATACGAGGCTTTACCACCTGCGTCAGACACTTTACTTCTATTTCTCTTTCCTAAAAGGCTACCGTGTACACACAAGTCACCAGTTTTATCCCAAGTGTATTGGGATAAGCCAGAAAGCTCTCATGTAGAGACGCGATTTATCGCGTCTAAAAAATTGACACGTTAGAGAGACGCGATAAATCGCTACAAAGAAGACTACTATTTCCGGCTTGTGTGCCCGTAAACTCCGCGAATTCCATTGCCCTGGTATAGGTAGCTAAACGCCCTTTTAAATGATGTAATCATGATTATGTTTATCAAGCAACATACTAAAAATTAATATTTGCTTTATAAATAACTACTTTGCTTTTTAACTTGACTTATATTGAAAAATAACCAAAAACTTTGACTCAATTATCAAGTTTCTCTGAGAAAACATACTTATGGTTATTCAATTTATTTATGTATTCATAGAATTGTTACTTACTAGACAACAGATTTGCATTGTTAACTTCGTCCAGCACAAATTTTTGGCTAACCCGTAGATAACAAAATATCTTGCACATTTATATAGTTACAAATTATACTTTCATGCTTCATTTTATTCAAAATTCACATCAGCAAGAGTGGAGTTTTCTTTATAAAATAACTTTAAAGAAATGATTTAGTTTATATAAAGTGTGCTATTGTTTTTAGTAATTCAATGCTTAAAAGCAGTTAAGCAAACTAGTTATTTAATTGAATTTTTTAAATTAAAAATAACTAAACATAACTGCTTATCTATCACCTTTTGATCGTCTAATTACTTTTCAAACCTGCATAAACTCGGATTAAAGGTGGTGTCTTTTCTGTAACGAACTTGTCAACTTTGCTGGGTCAAATCCCATAAGATATATTATCCCGGACGTTGAAACTAGCTATGACATTTATCAAGAGACAGAACGTTGTCATTAACAACAGGTATGTTGCTGTGGTTAAGCTAGATAATCCAGCGGTTCCGGGTGAGAAAAGCATTTCTGTTCCTTTAGCTAACCCTCAGTTTTTATTGTTCCAGTGGGATACCATTGCTCAAAATCTCTACTATTACAAATGGATTGAATTCACTGGTCAAGCAGCTATTACACTCCAAAACTATTTTACCAGTTTTAACAACGTCATCGACCTATTGCCACAATTTCAAGAGTCTAGCGTTGGATAGCATTTTTTCGCGATGTCTACGACGGGCTACGCCTACGCAGTATGCCAAAATCGCCTGGAAGCATAAGGCTTTACCCTGGCAGTATGTGTTGTGTGGTGTCGATTTGGAGACAAGCATTTAGCGGAGATAGGATAGATAACTGCTTACCAAACGAGAGTTTTTGATTATTAGTAGGCAACAGAAATTACTGTATCTACACAATTCACAGTACTAACTATGCCCTATGTCTGCTTATTCAATTGATACTGCCTTAGCGGAGTTGGAAAGCCTTGTCAATAATTGTGAACAGGCTGTGATTAAGTCTATCGAGGGAAAAAAAATGAAATCAGATAAATCAGTGTCAATCAACAGAATTAACAGACAATTACAACACAATCCTATCGCCATCGTTGGGATGGCTTCTCTATTGCCTCAAGCTAGAAATTTGCGGGAATATTGGCAAAATATAGTAAACAAAATTGACTGTATTACTGACGTTCCTTCCACACATTGGAGTGTTGAAGATTATTACGATCCAAATCCTAGAACTACTGAAGACAAAACCTACTGTAAAAGAGGCGGGTTTCTTCCAGAGGTTGATTTTAACCCGATGGAATTCGGCATACCACCCAGCATTTTAGAAGTTACAGATGTATCGCAACTATTAAGTTTATTAGTTGCAAAAGAGGCGATGGAAGATGCAGGGTATGGCGAAAAACGTGATTTTAACCGCGAAATGGTTGGGGTAATCTTAGGCGTGGCTATGGCCAAGCAGTTAGGAATGCCACTTTCGGCGAGATTAGAATATCCAATTTGGGAAAAGGCACTCAAAAGCAGTGGTTTATCTGACGAGGATACCAAAAAAATCGTTGATAAAATCAAAAGTGCTTATGTGAAATGGGATGAGAATGCTTTCCCTGGAATGTTAGCTAACGTAGTCGCTGGACGAATTGCCAATCGCCTAAATTTCGGCGGAATGAATTGTGTGGTTGATGCCGCTTGTGCTAGTTCCTTTGGTGCTTTGAAAATGGCAATTAGCGAACTAGTTGAGCATCGTTCTGACATGATGCTAACTGGTGGCGTTGATACCGATAACACCATCATGGCTTACATCTCGTTCAGCAAAACACCGGCTGTTTCTCCTAGTGAAAATGTCAAACCTTTCGATGCTAAATCTGATGGGATGATGCTGGGCGAAGGTATCGGAATGATTGTCCTCAAACGGTTAGAAGATGCTGAACGGGACAACGATAAAATATATGCCGTAATTAAAGGTATTGGTACTTCCAGCGATGGACGTTACAAGAGCATTTATGCTCCGCGCAAAGAAGGTCAAGTCAAAGCCTTAGAACGCGCTTATGAAGATGCCGGTTTCTCTCCCGCTACCGTTGGTTTAATGGAAGCACATGGTACTGGGACGATGGCTGGAGATCCGACAGAATTCGGTTCTTTAAAAGACTTCTTTGATGTGCATGATGACAAAAAGCAGCATATCGCTTTGGGTAGTGTGAAATCACAAATTGGACACACAAAAGCAGCTGCGGGTGCGGCGAGTTTGATTAAAACTGCTTTGGCTTTACATCACAAAGTATTACCGCCCACAATTAATATCACTGAGCCGAATCCCAAACTCAACATTAAAAATTCATCCTTTTATTTGAATACCCAAACCAGACCTTGGATTCGTCCAGAAGGGGAAGCACCAAGACGTGCGGGTGTAAGTTCCTTTGGATTTGGTGGAACCAACTATCACGTTGTTTTGGAAGAATACGAAGCCGACCAGAACGCCGCTTACCGCTTACATAGTGATGCTAGTGAAGTGCTGTTGTTTGCTCCCACAGTAGAGCAATTGTTGAGCAAATCGGAAGAGATTTTAGGTAAGTTGCGATCGCCTGAAGCACCCAGACACTACTCACAATTAGTCAATGAGTGCAAATCACAACAAATTCCCCTCTCTGCTCCCCGATTTGGGTTTGTAGCTGAGAACCTCGAAGAAGCTTGCAAGTTTCTGCAAACTAGCATTGACTGGCTGAAACTCAAAGGGTCAGCAGCATCTTGGGAGCATCCCCAAGGGATTTATTATCGCGCTTCTGGTATGGAGTTGGGTGGAAAAGTTGTCTCTCTGTTTTCTGGACAAGGTTCGCAATACCTGGAGATGGGACGCGAACTGGTGATGAATTTTCCTTTGATGCGCCGTCTTCATGGCTATATGGATAGCCTGTTGCTCAAAGATAATTTGCAGCCGTTGTCAGAAATAGTTTTTCCTCATCCTGTGTTTGGAGAGGCAGAAAAAAATGTCCAAATTGCTGCCTTGCAACGCACAGAATATGCTCAACCAGCCATCGGGGTGTTGAGTGCAGGGATGTACAGCATACTGCAACAAGCTGGGTTCAAGTCAGATTTTGTTGCCGGTCATAGCTTTGGTGAATTAACCGCACTATGGGCTGCGGGGGTTTTGAGTACAGAAGATTACTTGTTCTTAGTGAAAGCTAGGGGTCAAGCAATGGCTGCACCCGAAGATCCGGATCATGATGCGGGAAGTATGTTGGCTGTTAAAGAAGATATCAGCAAAGTAGAAGCAGTGCTGAGACATTTTCCGCAAGTTGCGATCGCTAATCAAAATTCTCCCACTCAATTTGTCTTGGCTGGGCCTACCGCAGAAATAGCGAGAATCAAAGAGGCTTTACATGAGAAAGGATATACAGCTGTATTGTTACCTGTTTCCGCAGCGTTCCATACACCGTTAATCGCCTTTGCTCAGAAATCATTTGCGATCGCCACCAAGTCTGTTAAATTTCAAAGTCCCAAAATCCCTGTTTACAGCAACGTCACCAGTAAGCAGTATCCCAAAGAAGCCCAAGGTATTCAAAAAATCCTCGAAAGCCATCTTTCCAACTCGGTGCTGTTTAAGCAGGAAATTGAAAATATCTATGCGGCAGGTGGAACTTGCTTTGTGGAATTTGGGCCGAGAAGAATTCTCACCAATTTGGTGAAAGATATCCTTGGCGATCGCCCACACATCACCGTATCTTTGAACCCTAGCGTTCAAAAGAATAGCGATCGCTCTTTGCGAGAAGCAGTTGTGCAATTGCGAGTGATTGGTATGGCTTTGAATAACCTCGATCCTTACCAACTTCCCCAAACTATCCCCCCAATTGAGACGAAGAAGACATTAAATGTCCGTTTGAACGGCATAAACTACAGATCCGAAAAAACGAAAAATGCCTTCGCTCTCGCTTTGCAGGATGGGCATAAAGTCACATTACCAACTCCCGAATCTTCTGAAACTGCGGCTCCTTTATTTAGCAGCCCTGGTGTAACTCCACCTGTAGCAGTGATAGAGACTAACGGACATAAAAAACTTACCCCAGCAATGAACGGTGTGACTGCTACTATCATCACCCAGCCAGAGCAACAGATGAATCCTGTTACCCTGTCACAACCAGCCCAGGAATCTAAGATGCAACCAACACCAGAAAAACTTACAAATTACGAACAACTTTTAGCAAGTTTAGAATATCTCCTGACACAGTTCCAGGAAAATCAAGCCGAGAATTTACAAGTTCACGGTACTTATCTCAACCATCAAATGGAATACGCTAAAGCGTTTTTCCAACTGATGCAGCAGCAGAATTCATTGTTGAGTGAAAGTAAATCAACAGCCGAAACTGCCAAAATGAAGCTAGTTGTCATGGAAAGCCTAGAGCGCAGCATGATGCAGTTTCACTCCCAACAAGGTGAAACCCTACGCATCCATGAGCAATATCTCCAAGAGCAACTGGAATATACTAAGAGCTTTTTCCAACTCATACAGCAAGAATATTCTCAAATCATCTCTGGTGAGGGAGCAACCCAGCTAACAGAGAAACTCAGCAATTTCACTCCGTTCACCAAAGAAACAACTGTTACTGATGCACCGACCAAGATAGTAGAAAGCCAACCTTTGCCTGTAACTGAGCCTGTAGCTAAAAATGGCTTAAATGTTACCCAAGAACCTCTCGCGCCCACTCCTGTAGAGCCTGTAGTTGAAACTTCCTATTCCCCACTTCCTACTCCCCATTTCGCCACTGTCGAGACAGTAGAGCCTGTAGTTGCGCCACCTGTCCCAGTAGTAGAACCTCAAACCGAGGTTGTAGCTAAAATTAGCTCACCTCCAGTCAACGAAGTTGTTGCAGAACCAACACCCACAACTGCTGCACCTGTATCTAACGCAACCATCGATATTGTTGACTTGGATAAAAATCTCTTAGCCATCACCAGCGACAAAACGGGCTACCCAGTCGAGATGCTGGAAATGGACATGGACATGGAGGCGGATCTAGGGATTGACTCTATCAAACGGGTGGAAATCTTAGGGGCGCTACAAGAAATGTACCCCAACTTACCCAAGCCCAATTTAGAAGAACTGTCAGAAAAACGCACCATCGGTCAAGTTGTAGAGTATCTGCAATCCCACGCTTCCAAAGGTGTTGCGGTAGAAGTTGCAATTCCCGAAGTACAACAAGTAACTGAGATTCCAGTAGAGGCTGCACCAGTAGTTGAGGTAGTCGCTGCACCGGAACCCAGCGTAGTTGTCGCATTCACCCCAGAACCAGAAGTTGCTCCCGCTACAAGTGATGAATTTGCAAACTTAGGCGAAACCCTGTTAGCCATCACCAGCGATAAAACCGGTTATCCAGTCGAAATGCTAGAACTGGAAATGGACATGGAAGCCGACTTAGGGATTGACTCGATTAAACGGGTAGAAATCTTAGGGGCGATGCAAGAAATGTACCCCAACTTACCCAAACCGAATATCGAAGAACTTGGCGACCTCCGCACCATCGGTCAAATAGTCGATTACCTACAGCAGTTGGCTGGAGGTGAAAAAAAAAAGTCTGAGCCTGAGTTTGTCCAACAACAGCCACCGGAATTAGAGCATAATATCCCGCGCTATACTGTCAAACTCAGAAGCCTAGCACAGCCCGATTATTTGGATTTCACGTTACCAGAGGGACACATCGGTTTAATCACCGATGATGGTTCCCTCACCACTTATAAATTAGCTGAATCCCTAATCGAAAAAGGCTGGAAGGTAGTAGTTATCAGCTTTCCCCAATCGCTCATCGCCCAACAAGCGCCTTTACCTACAGGAGTAACCCGCGTCACCTTAGCAAACTTAAGTGAAGAACATCTTCAACAACAATTGCAAGCGATCGCATCTCACTGCGGAGCGATTGGGGCCTTCATCCATCTACATCCAATGTTTGTAGGAAATCACACCGGCAGTATTTCTTATAACGAATCAGAAAAGGCGATCGTTAAGCACGTATTTTTGATGGCGAAACACCTCAAACCTTCCCTTAACGAAGCTGCAAAGCATGGACGTAGTTGTTTCTGCACAGTTGCTCATCTTGATGGAGCCTTCGGCTTAGAGTACAAAGTTAACTTCGGTGCGATCGGCGCTGGTTTATTTGGATTAACCAAAACTCTCAGATGGGAATGGCCAAAAGTATTTACTCGTGCGATCGATCTAAGTCCCAGACTTGATGCCAAACAATCAGTACAAAACATCATCGCCGAACTTCATGACCCCAACCTTTATATAAGTGAAGTTGGCTACGGCTCACAAGGACGAGTCACTATTATCGCCGATTAAAAAGCAGATTAACGCTGTGTGCAACTTTCTCTAGAACCTAACCCCCAACCCCTTCCCTACAAGGGAAGGGGAGTAAGAATCAAAGCCTCTCTCCCTATGGGGGAGAGGTTTGGAGAGGGGGTTTCAAGAATCGTACATTAAAACCAAAATTATGCAGGTATTCACGAGGATTTATGACACAAACAGCCCAGCTTAGTCCATCATCTGTCTTTGTCGTGAGTGGCGGTGCAAAAGGGATTACGGCTGAGTGTACTATCAGATTAGCTCAACAGCAACCCTGCAAATTCATCCTCCTCGGTCGCTCCGAACTATTAGAAACCGAGCCAGATTATGCTCAAAATTCTGATGACTCCGCATTGAAAAAATGCATCATGGAAAATCTTCTTTCTCAAGGAGAGAAGCCCACACCCATGAATGTACAAAAAATATATAACAAAATTACCTCCAGCCGCGAAATTAAAAAGACTCTAGCAGCAATTGAAAAAACCGGAGCTAAAGCAGAATATATCAGCGTCGATGTCACAGATACGGCAGCTTTACAAGAAAAACTTGCCACTGCTGTGCAACATCTCGGCCCAATTACCGGAATCATCCACGGCGCGGGAAACTTAGCTGATAAGTTAATTGAAAAGAAAACAGAAGAGGATTTTGAAAAGGTTTATACCGCCAAAGTTCAAGGTTTAGAAAACCTGCTAACTTGCGTTAACCCTAATCAGCTTCAGCATTTAGTTTTGTTTTCTTCCGTAACAGGCTTTTACGGAAATCCTGGACAATCTGATTATGCGATCGCAAATGAAATTCTGAACAAATCCGCCCATATATTTAAGCAAACTTATCCCTCATGTCACGTAGTCGCTATCAACTGGGGCGCTTGGGACAGTGGAATGGTGACAGCAGAATTAAAGAAGATTTTTCAAGAGCGAAAAATTGAAATAATTCCCATTGCAGTCGGGGCACAAATGCTCGTTAAGGAAATGGATAATACCAATCATGCAACCTCGCAAGTTGTCATTGGTAGCCCACTAGTTCCACTTGCGGCGGAGTTAGATTCAGAATTACGAACTTATCGTATTCGTCGCCAAATGACATTAGAGGCTAATCCATTTTTGCACGATCATACGATTGCTGGTTCTCCAGTTTTACCAGCAACTTGTGCAATGACCTGGATTATCAATGCTTCTGAACAATTATACCCAGGCTACAGATTGTTTAATTACCAAGATTTTAAAGTTTTAAAGGGGATTACTTTCAATGAGACATTAGCGAAAGAACATTTTTTAGAAATAGAAGAAATTTCTAAAGTTAATCTTGAAAGAATCGAACTTAAAGCCAAAATTTCGAGTAAAAACCCACAAGGCAGAATCCAGTTTCATTTTAGCGCTCAACTCAATCTCCAGCGAGAAATCCCAGATGTCCCCATTTATGAATCTCTCAATCTCGAAGAAGATAATATCATCACCGCTACAGGAAAAGATTTTTACCAAAATGGTGGGGCTACATTATTTCACGGCCCCGGTTTTCAAGAAATCAAAAGAGTTTTAAACATCAGCCCTGAAAAAATCACTACAGAATGTCTGTGGCCAGAACTTAGCGCACAGCAACAAGGACAATTCCCTGTCCAATGGGTAAATCCTTACACCACTGACTTGAGTATGCACGCCTTATGGGTTTGGACACAACACTTTCATGAAGAAGGTTGTTTACCTGGAAAAGTAGAAAAGTTTGAACAATTTGCGATGATACCACATAACGAAACATTTTACGTTTCTTGTGAAGTACTAGCTAAGACACCAAGCAGTGCGATCGCAAACTTCATCATACACGACCGCCAAGGTAAAATATACTCACGAATGCTCGGCGCTCATGCCATTATTTGGTCAATGAAAATGCTCAGAAGCTAGTAATCTGTAAACTCGTGGTGAATTGAGGGTTGAATTTTAAACGCAAAGGGGCGCAAAGGAAAACGCAAAGGTTCGCAGAGAATTTGCTACGAATTCAACTCTAATGTTTTTACTACGAACTATCAAAGCTAGCTTAATCTTAGGATTGCTATAACTTGCCTCGTTTAAAGTTTGGGGAACAGCGTAAATCCTGGCTTTTAATTATCTCTTGCTAAATACCCAAACTCGGAGCATATAAATCGTGGAAAAAATAGCCATCATCGCATTATCATGCCTATTCCCCGATGCAAAGAATCCTGAAGAATACTGGCAAAACATCGTTAATCAAAAAGATTCGACATCCTCTGCAACCGTCGAAGAAATCGGAGTAGATCCGACAATCTTTCATAATCCAGTTAAAGGTACATCAGACAAAACTTATTCCCTCAAAGGCGGATACATCCGCGATTTCCAGTTTAATCCATCTGAATACAATCTACCATCAGAATTTGTTGCTGGTTTAGATAACACTTTCAAATGGTCATTGTATGCCGCTAAACAAGCAATTGAACAAAGTGGTTATTGGGGTAATCAAACTGTTCTGTCAAAATGTGGCGTAATTTTAGGTAATTTGTCATTCCCGACAAAATTATCTAATCAATTATTCTCTCCAATTTACCAGCAAGCTATTAATCCTGCCGTCAGAGAACTTTTGCAGGATGAAGATTTTGATTTAGCTGCTTTACCAAGTGCAACTAAAGCATCTTTATACAATGCGATGATATCTGGTTTACCAGCATCTATCGTAGCTCAAGCTCTCTCTCTATCCCAGATTAATTTATGTCTGGATGCTGCTTGTTCGTCCTCATTTTATGCTATTAAATTAGCATCTCATTACTTATGGTCACACAAAGCTGATGTCATGTTAGCTGGAGCCATCAGTTGTGCAGATTCCCTATTCGTGCGGATGTTATTTTCCGGTGTTCAAGGGTATGCAGAAAACGGCATTAGCCGCCCCTTAGATAAATCCTCTAGAGGGCTAATTCCCGCCGATGGTGTTGGGATGGTGATGCTGAAGAGATATTCTGATGCCGTTAGAGATGGCGATAATATTCTTGCTACCATTTGCGGTAACGGACTCTCGAATGATGGCAAAGGTAAGCATTTACTGAGTCCGAATCCTAAAGGACAGGTCTTAGCTTTTGAACGAGCCTATAATGAGGCGAATTTTAGTCCCAAAACCATCGATTATTTAGAGTGTCATGCCACCGGCACATTGCTAGGAGATACAACCGAATTCAATTCCATAGAAACATTCTTTGGTCAAAATCAAGCTGCTCCTCTGGTGGGTTCTGCTAAGGCAAATACTGGTCACTTGTTAACTGCTGCCGGCATGGTTGGCTTGACTAAAGTGATTTTGAGTATGTCTCATGGTGTAATTCCAGCTACCATGAATGTTTCGGAACCTTTAACTTCAGAAAAAGGTACAATTTCTGCCGATAAAATTGTTAGAACAGCTACGGCATGGCCTAATAATAACGCACCAATTAAACGGGCAGCTATTAGCGCTTTTGGTTTTGGCGGTACTAATTCTCATCTGATTTTAGAACAAGGAAATACAACAGAATCAGTTGAATCAACTCCACCTGTTCCACCTACCAAAGTTGCCATTGTTGGCATGGATGCCTTTTTTGGTAACTGCAATGGTTTAGATGCTTTTGAACGCAGCATTTATGATGGAACACAGCATTTTACTTCTCTACCGCCTCAAAGATGGCATGGGATAGAAAATCAAGAAAGTGTCCTGAAAGAGTACGGTTTACCAGACGGGAAAGCACCAGTAGGGGCATATATCAAGGATTTTGAAATCGATACTTTATCGTGCAAAATCCCACCGAATGAAATAGAGAAATTAAATCCACAACAATTGTTGCTTCTGAAGGTTAGCGATCGCGCCGCAAAAGATGCGAAACTAAAGGAAGGCAGCAATGTAGCGGTTATAGTCGCCGCTGAGACAGAATTTTCCGTACATCAGCTACAGCAAAGATGGAATCTCTCTTGGCAAGTTAAGGATGGCTTACTCAATCAAGGAATTTCTCTACCTGCTGAACAACTGGCGCAACTGGAAACCATAGTTAAAGATAGCATTCATCAACCAGTAGAAATTGGCGAATATGTGAGTCACATCGCCAACATCATGGCAAGTCGGATTTCTGCTTTGTGGAATTTCACTGGCCCTGCATTTACCGTTAGCGCTGGCGAAAATTCTGCCCTCAAAGCGTTGGAAATTGCCCAAATGCTACTCGCTACGGGAGAAGTTGATGCAGTCGTTGTGGGTGCGGTAGATTTAGCGGGTGGTGTAGAAAATGTCTTATTCCGCAGCCAATTTGCACCAATTAATACGGGTGTGAATACGTTGGGTTATGACCAACAAGCAAATGGCTGGACGGTTGGCGAAGGTGCGGGTGCTGTTGTTCTCAAGCGCTACGAAGCTGCGAAGGAAGATAATGAACGCATCTATGCAGTAATTGATGCCATGAGTTTTGCACAAGGTAATTCTACTTTGAGTGATGCTTTGGTAAAACCTGATGCTTCAGCTATCAGCAATGTCTGCAAACAAGCTTTCGAGATGGCGGAGATTCAACCCACAGAGGTTAACTATGTGGAAGTCTTCGGTAGTGGCGTTCCCCAGGAGGATGAAGCGGAAATCACAGGCTTACTGCAAGCTTATCCAAAAGTGGGCAACGGTTTGCACTGTGCGTTAGGTAGCGTTAAATCTAATATCGGCCACACCTATACAGCATCGGGAATTGCTAGCTTAATCAAAACCGCTCTCTGTCTTTATTACAGGTATATTCCTGCCACACCAAAATGGTCTGGTGTCAAAACACCGCAAGTATGGGAAGGTAGTCCCTTCTATGTGGCGATGGAATCAAGACCTTGGTTTGTCGATAAAGGTGGTACACGCAGAATAGCAGCAATTAATAGCATGGGTATAGATGGCAGTTACGCCCATCTAATCTTATCGGAGGAACCCAGCCAAGAGGAGCGGGATAACAGATATTTGCAACAAATGCCTTTTCATCTGTTTCCTATCGCAGTTAGCGATCGCACCACCATCTCCGATCTTCTCAACAATCTCCAAAATACCATAGAAGCGAGTTCTTCTTTAGCAGCTACCGCCAGCGAGACATTCGCTACCTTTCAACAGCATTCTAATCCAAAATACGTCTTATCAATCACAGGACGTAACACAAAAGATTTACTCAAAGAAATTGAATCTGCCCGCAAAGGTGTAAATAATGCTTTTGAAAACGGTACAGATTGGCAAACACCACTAGGTAGTTATTTCACAGCGAAACCATTGGGTAAAACTGGAGCAGTTGCTTACGTTTATCCCGCAGCAGTCAATTCTTATATCGGTATTGGTCGGACTGTTTTTCGCTTATTTCCTAAAGTCTTCGAGGACTTAAAAAGTAACAATCTCTACAATCGGGCTGCTGATGTTGAAAAACTAGTTTATCCCAGAAGCTTGCCTAAATTGACAACAAGGCAACTAGAAACTCTCGAAAAGCAATTGTTAGATGATTCATTGGCAATGTTTGAAAGTGAAATTGCCTTTGCTAGATACATGACGGCAATTTTCCGAGATGATTTTAAAGTCAAGCCGCAATCTGTATTTGGGTATAGCTTGGGTGAAACTAGTATGATGGTTGCCCAAGGGGTTTGGAGTGATTTTGAAGGTGGAAGTAACACCTTAAATTCATCACCTCTATTTGGCGATAAGTTATCTGGGCCAAAAAATGCGGTGCGTGAATATTGGGGATTAACAGATTCACCAAACAACAATTTTTGGAATACCTATGTTCTCATGGCTACTCCATCGCAAGTTAGAGAATGCCTGAAACAAGAGAATCGCGTCTACTTAACTCAAATCAACACACCAGAAGAAGTATTAATTGCTGGTGAGGATGCAGCCTGTAAGCGAGTGATTGCAACTTTAGGTTGTAATGCGTTCCCCGCGCCCTTCGACCATGTGATACATTGTGAAGCGATGCGATCGCAGTTCGAGGAAATCAAGAAGGTAAACAGCTTACCATCACAGAATCTTCCTGGTATTGTGTTCTATTCAGCCGCCGACTATCAACCGATTGTACTTGAAAGTGATGCGATCGCGCACAACATCGCCAAAGGATTGTGCCAAGAACTTGATTTTCCGCAATTAGTTAATCGTGTCTACGGCGATGGAGTCAAAATATTTCTAGAAGCAGGCGCAGGTAATGTCTGTTCGCGATGGATTGATAAAATTCTCGGCAACCAAGAACATATCACAGTCTCTCTAAATCGTAGAGGGATGGATGACCATGCTGCAATGGTCAAAGCATTAGCAAAACTACTCAGTCATCAGGTGAACGTGGATTTATCACCGTTGTACAGTAAGAGTCAAGAAACTGCTAATTCAAATAAAGCAACATTGAGAACAGTTACCTTGGGTGGAAAAGCAATTGCTGCTACAATTTTGAGTGATGAAAATCGCCAGATTGTTAAAGATTTGGTTGAGGATATTAAATGCGATCGCTTCAAAATACAGCATCCAAACATACCTAATTTCCAAGAACCTGAAATCACAGATTATCTTAACACTTCCAACCAAATAACCCCAGAAGAAAATTATTCCCCTAACATCTTGCCTCAGCCAGAAGAAGTAAAACCGAAAAATATCATTGATAACGTTTTTCAACCGAGAGAACAATTACAATCTTCTGAGTCAAGCGCAATTAGACAGCCAATTCCTGTTTCTTTCCCACCCGTCAGAACTCAAAAAATTAGTAGCATCATCAGCATGTTCGATTTAAATAAGACCCAGTATCAAAAGCTCAATGCTAATAATTCAAAGATAACTAAAGCACACACAGCCTTCTTACAAGCTAGACAAGATTACAGTCAGCAAATGAGCGAAATCATTCAATTGCAACTAGCTTGCGCCCAAAACTTGCTTAACGAAGAAGCTTAATATCTCATACCAATTCTCTCTAAACTTGCACCGACTAATTCTTAACTTATCTCTTCCTTCGCGCCCTTTGCGCCCTTCGCGGTTCGTTTAAAAATTATTACGTGCATCTCCCAGAGAAGTGGTATTACTCTCTTACTCTGTGCCCTCTGCGCCTCTGCGGTTCGTTAACAGAGCCTACACCCTTCAACTTTATCATCCATTGTTTGTATAATCCGAGGGATAACTACCGTGACAACCGTAGATACGGTACTAAGTAAACACGATAATGGTCTTAACTTCTCCGCTTGGTCTCATAACAAAAACCAGGTTTGGAAAGGTTCATTAGAAACTGTATCTTTTGAGAAACAAACCATCAAAGACAAATTGATGGTGTTAAATAAACCCTGCTACATCGTGAAAGTTGCCGGAAAAATCGGTGTCACTAATGAGGGTTATTTATCCCCTGGTGATAATGGCACAACAGCACAAGTAGAACTGCTAACATTTGCAGCCCCAATCCGCATTCAACAATTTGGAGATCCGAATTTTCTCTCCTCTCATGGAGTGAAATATGCCTACGTTACCGGCGCAATGGCTGGCGGAATTGCTTCCGAAGAAATGGTCATTGCACTCGGAAAAGAGCAAATTTTGAGTTCCTTTGGTGCAGGTGGTTTAACTCCAGAACGTTTGGAAGCAGCCATAAATCGCATTCAAGAAGCCTTACCTCAAGGGCCCTACGCATTTAATTTAATCCACAGCCCCAACGAACCTGCGATTGAACGCCGCGCTGTGGATTTATACCTCAAATATCAAGTGAGAACAGTAGAAGCCTCTGCATTTCTCGACTTGACTCCCAACATTGTTTATTACCGTGTTGCTGGATTGGGTTTGAATAGCGCCAATCAAATTGAAATCAAAAATAAAATCATTGCCAAAATTTCTCGCCGAGAAGTTGCGACTAAATTTCTGCAACCAGCACCAGCCAGAATAATCAAAGAACTCCTGGAACAAGGGTTAATTACCGAGTTACAAGCAACTCTCGCAGCCAAAGTTCCGATGGCTGATGATATTACTGTCGAGGCTGATTCTGGAGGTCATACAGATAATCGTCCCTTGGTTTGTGTGTTACCTTCTATTATTGCCTTGCGAGATGAAATTCAAGCACAATATCATTATCAAACACCCATTAGAATCGGTGTAGCAGGGGGAATTGGCACACCACAATCAGCATTAGCAGCTTTTATGATGGGTGCTGCTTATATAATGACCGGTTCCATTAATCAGTCATGTGTTGAATCTGGGGCTTGTGAACATACTAAAAAGTTACTAGCCCAAGCAGAAATGGCTGATATGATAATGGCCCCAGCAGCAGATATGTTTGAAATGGGAGTCAAATTGCAAGTTCTCAAACGGGGTACAATGTTCCCCATGCGAGCGCAGAAATTATTTGAACTCTATCGCGCTTATGATTCCATTGAAAGCATCCCCCTTGCAGAAAGAGAGAAATTAGAAAAACAAGTTTTTCGCAAAACTATTGCTGAAGTATGGGAAGGAACTGCGGCTTATTTGTCCCAAAAGAATCCTGAGAAACTTGGGAAAGCAGTCAATAATCCTAAACTGAAAATGGCGTTGATTTTCCGTTGGTATCTAGGATTATCTTCTCGCTGGTCTAGTTCTGGTGAAAAAGGTAGAGAAGTCGATTATCAAATTTGGTGTGGCCCGGCAATGGGCGGTTTCAATGACTGGGTACGCGGTTCTTACCTGTCTGAACCAAATAATCGCGGTGTAGTTGATGTTGCTAATCAAATTATGACTGGTGCAGCCTTTTTGTACCGTGTCCAAAATTTGAAAATTCAAGGGCTACAAGCTTCCGATTATTACAGTCAATATCACCCTGTTCGTTCTACATCATTGTTGGAGATTTAAAAATGACTATAAAACAGTCTTTCACAGCAGAGGATATTCAAATATTTTTGGTATCTAATTTAGCTAAGTTGCTAGGAGTAGCAACTGATGAAATCGATATCAAAGAACATTTAGAAAACTATGGGTTGGATTCAGCCCAAGCAATGATTCTAGTAAGTAACTTAGAAAAATTACTAGGATTTCAACCCTCTCCATTGCTGCTGTGGCATTACCCAAATATTGAAGCTCTTTCACAGCGTTTAGCTGAAGAAGTACAAGAAGGTTCACCAGTTCAAGATACAAAGGTAGTAGCCTCTAATGCCAACACTGCACCCACTGTTCTAGATTTAGGTGCTGAGGCTGTTCTTGACCCCACCATCAACCCTGGTGCTGCATCTAATGTGCTTGTGGGTGAACCCAAGAACATCTTTTTAACTGGAGGAACAGGCTTTTTAGGAGCTTTTATCATCCGGGAATTACTACAGGAAACCAATGCGGATATCTATTGCTTAGTACGTGCTGCTAATGCCGAAGAAGGCAAAAGCAAACTCCAAAAGAACCTGGAACAGTATGCAATTTGGCAGGAAGAATTTACCTCCAGAATTATTCCAATTGTCGGCGATTTATCTCAGCCTTTGTTAGGTATTGGTTCGGAACAGTTTCAAGTTTTAGCTGCAAATATTGATACCATTTATCATAGTGCTGCTTTGTTGAATTATGTTTTCCCATACTCAGCACTGAAAGCAGCCAATGTTTTAGGCACTCAAGAAGTTTTGAGATTAGCTTGTCAAGTTAAAGTCAAGCCTGTACATTACGTTTCTAGTGTGGCTGTTTTTGAATCCACTGCTTATGCTGGCAAGGTTGTCAAAGAGCAGGATGAATTCAATCATTGGGAAGGCATTTATCTTGGTTACTCACAAACAAAATGGGTAGCTGAAAAGTTAGTAAAAATTGCTCGTGACCGTGGATTACCTGTAACTATCCACAGACCACCACTGATTTCAGGTGATAGCAAAACAGGTATTTGTAACACACATGACTTTATCAATTTGATGACCAAGGGCTGTCTACAAATGGGATATTTCCCTGATGTAGATTATATGTTGGATATGTCACCTGTAGACTATGTAAGTAAAGCGATCGTTTATCTATCACGCCAAAAAGAATCCATCGGGAAAGCTTTCAATTTACAACATCCCCAACCCGCAGCGTTGAAAATGCTAGTCGAGTGGATACGCTCTTTTGGTTATTCAGTTGAGATGATTCCTTATGAAAAATGGCAATCTGAGTTAATCAATAATGTCACTTCTGCCGACAATCCTTTATACACTCTGCGACCCTTTTTGCTGGAACGTTGGTCTGATGAACAACTGACTATTCCTGATTTGTACTTACAAGCTAGAAGACCCCACATTAGCTGCCAAGATACTCTTCACGCATTGGCAGGTAGTTCTATTGCTTGTCCTCCAATTGATTCTCAATTGTTTATGACTTATACCGCCTACTTGATTCAAAGTGGTTTCTTGAATCTCGCTTAGGAGTAGACGCGATGAATCGCGTCTCTACAAGGCGATGAATCGCGTCTTTATAAATGGTATATTTGTCGCATGATTTTTTCAAATTGGTATAATGCTACGCTATTGAGCATCGGCAACCTCTGCAACGCACTGGCTACTCTACAAAATAATTTTGTTTAGTCGATGTTTTTTACAACTCAGTACTGCTGAATAGTTAATATTTCAGATGGCAGCAACAACTTATATACCAACAGTGGCAATATAATTGCCCTGTTTTTTTATGCTCAATAATGTAAATTTTCAGGATTCACCCCTTGACATAAGCAATTGAGGATAGAATGGTTAGTGTCGGGCATAAAAATTTGATTTTGCCTGCTGGCTTTTGTAAGTAATCAAAAGCCAGTGCTAGTAGTTTGAAATCACCAAACTTCTTTAATGCTCCACGTTATTTGATGTATAAGTCCTAAATTTACGTTTGGACTGTTACATCTATTCAAGACATCACACAAGCATTTGAAATGGTAATAACTCAAGACAGTTATTGTCGGTTCAAATATTACGCGTACTTAATTGTAGAACGAGAACCACTGTAAATGCAAGGCAGCTTCATCAAGTTGAATTCACCAATATTTTTACATGAACAAAACACATCAAATTCAGAGCAAAAAAACTGCTCTTATTACTGGGGCAGCCGGTGGAATTGGCTACGAATTAGCATGTATTTTTGCTGCTCATGATTACAATCTGGTCTTAGTAGACAGAAATGGGCCAAAGCTAGTAGAAATTGCAGCTAAATTCCAAGAAAAATTTGGAATTTTTGTCAAAACTATTGTTAAAGATTTATCTATATCAACTGCTCCTGAAGAAATTTTCACGGAGTTGCAAAAAGCCAATATTAATGTTGATGTGCTGGTAAATAATGCTGGATTTGGTATCTATGGATTATTTCACGAAACAGACCTAGCTACTGAATTGGAAATGCTACAGGTAAATTTGGTGTGTCTCACTCATCTAACCAAGCTATTCGTGAAGCACATGGTAAAGCAAGGTGAAGGTAAAATATTGAATGTTTCTTCAGCTGCGGCTTTTCAACCAGGGCCTTTGATGGCGGTTTATTTTGCTACTAAAGCTTATATCTTATCTTTTTCGGAAGCGATCGCTAATGAATTAGAAGGTACAGGTGTCACTGTGACAGTTCTTTGCCCAGGTTCAACCGCATCTGGCTTTCATGAAAGAACCGGAATGGCTGACTCTAAGTTGCTCAAGGGTAAAAGAATGATGGATGCACAAACAGTAGCCGAAATTGGTTTTCACGGCTTAATGAAGGGCAAAACCATTGTTATTCCTGGTTTTATGAATAAACTACTTGCAAAAAGCGTCAGATTTGTACCTAGAAAGTTAGTGACAAAAATTGTGAGAAATATGCAGGAAGATAAGTAGGGTATGGGGCATGGGGCATGGGGCATTGGGCATTGGGGAAGAGTAACAAATGACTAATGACTAATGACTAATGACTAGTATTAATACTGCCAACACTTCAAATTCCAGCCAGAATTCTCTATGGCAACAGCAGCAACATAATTGTTAGCAGGTATTAGTTCAAAAAGACTCCAGTCTTCAGTTATCTGCAACTTGGCTGGTTCAGTGGGAGTTAAGGATACTTCAATTTGCTCTAACTGGGATAATCCATCTCCAGTTGCTTTTAAATAAGCTTCCTTACAAGTCCAATAACGGAAAAATACCTCTTGCTGTTGATTGGGAGATAGCGATCGCAACATCTCATATTCTCTCGGTAAAAAGAACCGTTTGGCAAGAGCTTCTAAATCAGGCATCAGGCGAATATATTCTAGGTCTACACCAATTTCTCTAGTGCAATTCACCGCACACAAACCCAAACCTTGGGAATGAGACAAGTTAAACGCCAGTCCACTATCAGCAAATGTATCTGCTAATACTGGTTTGCCACGCTGTTGATAATTAAACTGCACTTGTAAGGGCTGGATAGCCAAATAGCGACCTAATATAGTTCGGAGAATACCACGACCAGCGATGAAACGCTGCCGATGTTCCTGAAAATAGAACCGTTCAGCACGAGCCATTTCGTCACTGGAAAGGGTCGCTGCTAAATTTTGTAGTTGTGGTTCCGGTTGGTCAAGGTTTATACGCCAGACATGAATCTCATTCAGTCGCAAAGTTAAATCTGTCGGTGCAGTTAGCCAAATATCATTAGAAGCGGTCATTGAGTCAAAAAGTCAATGGAATTGTACTCTAGTAGTTTATTTAATTACGACAAGTATTATGGGTGGATCTGGTTTGATGCTTTAGCGCTACTATACTATGCGCCAGACCAATGCGGTAAGTGTAGCCATGCCGTCAGGTTTATCGCTTCGCTAATTCAACGCGGGGTAACAGCTTTCTAAGCTATAATTTTGCGGCGTTGCAGTTAACCGCGCTCGACTATCACGCCCTTGCTATCTTAAATCTTTTCATCAAACTTTAGTAAATTTGCAAAACAGAACTATTTATATTTCGGCAAAATTTAAATCCGCTTAAAGACATATTTGTACAGAGATGTGCTGTAAACAGTTCGATGAAGGACAATCATCTCTTAACTTCTAGCCGCAATTAATAGTCAACAAATATTTAATTTAAAAAAACAAATATAAAACGCAATGCTTCGCACGCCCAGGATAGGCGATTGCCCTCACTCTTTATACAACTGTGCCTGTTTTTCATAGAATCTACCAAAAGAGTTGTCAGATGTTACGTCTGGCTGTAAACATAACTACTGAATACTGAGTTACACATAGCTGCACTTACTTTTGTTGACTGATATTGTGATTTATTGCTCTACATGTACGCGCCCTTTTTATTACTCTAGATGTACAATCGTTAACTCAAGCTTAAATCCCCTGAAAGAGAATACATTAAAACCCTTGACAGAGAATAACAAATTTCCTTTTAGCTACAACATTAGCTATTACACTGTTACTGAAAGGAAGTTTGAAGAATGTCTGCAAGTCTTTTACCAGTATCTAAGTTTTGTAAAGGTCAGATAGTAAGTTTTATGGGTGGAGAAGGCGTCATCAATAACTACCGATTTGAGTCAGGCATCTGGGAATATTTGGTGCAGATGCCTATGGGACCAGAGCCAGAAATGGGTCGGGTTGGCTATGAAACGATGATTTGGCTATCTGAAGTAGAGATATCTTCAAAGGTAAATAATTTTTATCCTAAATTGTTAAATCTGAAACAAAAAACCCTTGCCAAAGCTTGTTAAAAACCTATTAGAATTACTTTTTTGTAGGGATAGCGAGGATGAATGATAATTAATTTTGAGTACCTTGCCTTCTTTGTGCTGCTACTGACAGCGCTTGTATTAGCAATTAAGGAAATGAGCGTTGCTTTGGATGAAGTAGATATTGAGCGCTTTACTCTCTGGACAGGTATTGCTTCTGTTATTGCTGGTTTACCAATGATATTGTGGTAACTTTTTAGTCAATGCCATACTCTCTATTTTGGTCTTCCAAACAATACGACTCCATCCGTTAAGTATCCTAGCAACTTGAATATTTTCTCGCCTATTACCCTATTCGCTTTTCCTCCAACCATTGTAAAACCCGATTCCATGCCCACCAAGGATCAGAATCTTGTACTTGACGCTGGCACTCTTTGCTGCTCAAATAACCAACATGGCCGCCGTATTTAGTGAGTAACAAATCTATTGCGGGATTGCGATCGCAAGCTTCTTGTAATTCCGGTATGATACTTGGGTCAAAAAGTGGATCATCAGCAGCATATAAAATCAAAGTCGGTTTTGAGATTTGTGGCAATATTTGTAAAGCACTACTAGCTTGGTAATATGCTTCCACAGAAGGAAAACCCAGTCGCTTAATTACCAGTTCATTGTCAAAACCCCAAATGCTGTTCGCCCGTTCAATTGCTGCTGGGTCAAGGCTTCCCGGATGGGCATCATGGATTCGCCACGCCAGTTTTTTTAAATTTTGGGCAATCCCCGCTTCCAAATATCTACCGAAGGGCTTTGTAACTAGATAAGATAGCGATCGCTCTGAATCCAAACTCGGACAAATCACCATACCACCGCCAATATCGCTATCTTCTAACCCTAAATCTCCATAATTCCTAATCACCTCGCCAGCTACCTTCACCGCCCATAGCGCCAATTGTCCTCCTAAAGAAAACCCTGTAAACCAAAATTTCCCCGGACATCCCATCGCCTTAGCAGCAGCGGCGATGCGAACAAAATCTTCCCCCTCATACAAACCATCAGAAGTTAGAGTCGGGGACAGTTTGGCAGTTTTCCCGTGGGCCCGCCAATCAAATAACACAATTGCGTATCCTTGAGCGTAAGCCTTACGTCCTAGCACTCTCAAAAACCATTCCGTCTCTAACTCTCCAGTAATGCCATAAGTCCCGATAATCGTGCTATGAGCATTTTCAGGGATGGCAACCAAGCCAAAAATTGGCACACCTTGGCCACCAACAAAGATTTTCTCGTGATAAGACGGTTCTGGGTCTTGAACAGTACTTTCCCAGTGACGTTTTCCCCACAAAGCGGTGTACACAGTCATCATCACACCGTTTTGTAAAAACCAAGACGGATTGTAGGGGGGAGTATAACACATCATAGACTATAAGATTTCGTGTAATTGAGCCTTGATTTCACAGTCATTTAATCTTAATATTTATGTAAGATTTAGAAACTTTTTTAGAATCGATTCAAAAATCTTTGTATCTATCAAAGGTTGTTAATTATCCTTAATAAGTAGTAATAAATTTTAAAGAATGCCGAGGATTCTTGTCATAGACGATGACCCAGCGATTTCAGAACTAGTTGCCGTCAACTTGGAAATGGCTGGCTACGATGTTAGTCAAGCTGAAGACGGCATCAAAGGTCAAGCGCTGGCTCTCCAGCTACAACCAGACTTGATCATGCTCGATTTAATGTTGCCCAGAGTAGATGGGTTTACCGTTTGCCAACGCCTGCGCCGCGACGATCGCACCTCTGAGATTCCCGTGTTAATGTTGACGGCTTTGAGCCAAACTCAGGACAAGGTGGAAGGCTTCAATGCTGGCGCAGATGACTACCTCACCAAGCCTTTTGAAGTTGAAGAACTGCTGGCGCGGGTGCGGGCACTTTTGCGGCGTACTGACCGGATTCCCCAAGCAGCAAAGCATAGTGAGATTCTGAACTATGGCTCATTAACCCTAGTTCCCGAAAGATTTGAGGCAATATGGTTCAATGAGACGGTGAAATTGACTCACTTGGAATTTGAGCTACTTCACTGCTTACTACAACGCCACGGTCAAACAGTTTCTCCTAGCGAAATCCTCAGAGAAGTTTGGGGCTACGATCCTGATGATGACATAGAAACAATTCGAGTCCATATTCGCCACTTGAGAACCAAGCTAGAACCAGATCCCCGCCACCCCCGCTATATCAAGACAGTGTATGGTGCTGGATATTGTCTTGAGTTACCCGGTGTACCTCCAGCAAGTGAAGGGGCTTCAGTAACAGTCGTTGAATGAAATCACCCAAGCAGGACTGAGTGGTGAGTGTCCACGTTTGTAGGCAGCTGTGCTAGCCTACAAATTTTATCAAACAGAATTCAGGAGTCAGTCGTCAGAATACAGGAAAGGTATTCTGTATGACACAACGACTGCGCGGTAGGTGAATCTCGACTTCGCTCGATTACCGCGCAGTCGAAACTCAGTGCAGCGCTATTGAGCGTCTTGATTCTGACTCCTGAATTCTACATTTCTATTTCAGATTTATTCAAACCTGTTAACCTAGCTACTTGTTCGATTGTCATCCCAGACTCAAGTAAGTTGCGTGCAGTTTGCAATAACTGTGATTCTGCCTTGTCTGCCCTTTGGCGTTCTTGTTCTGCCCTTTGGCGTTCCTTTTCTTCCGGAGTTGGCAGTAATTCCCCTAACGACATTGCCCAGCGTAACCAAGTAGCATTAATACCTTTATAATTTCCCTGCCAAAGCTGCAATGCTAACCCTAAAGATTGACTCACCAACTGATTTTGAGCATTTGCGGCAATGGGTTGATAAACTCCTTTGTCATTAGAGAAACCAGCCAAATCATCAGGGTTAAAAGGATCGTACCAAAAATATTCTGGTACACGCATTTGATTTTGATAAATCAGCTTTTTGAAGTTTTTGTCTGCTTGGGCTGTGCTGTCAGAAAGTAACTCAATAACTATATCTGGTGCTTTTCCCTCTTCCCACACTACCCAACTGCGTCGTTCTCCTTTGGGGACTCCCAACACAGCAAAAAAGTCTGGCCCTTTAAAGTCTTTGTTTCGCACTTGCGCCAGACTGTAGTAAACAAACATATTACCGCCAATAAACCCATCCTCTCGTTCTGACAACCAAGGTATCAGAGCATCTATCAGCAAGTCCATCTGGGCTTTATGGCGTGCGCTTTCCATTGGAATACCGTCATCGTAGGGTAATTCTGCTTGGGTGGGTGGGAGTTGAATATCTGGTGCAGCTAGGATAGTTTCTGACATAGCTTTTCACCTGTTGGCTGGGCGTTGCGGATATTTTTATATTAAGCGATGTCTACGACGGGCTACGCCTACGCCGGATTTTTCCGAGTGTATCGCTTTTCGCTAAAATATTGCGATCAACACTCAAACGTGAAGACAGAAGTTGCTACAGCCAAGGCAGATTGGAAATGGCTGGCTACCTACAATGTTAGTCAAGCTGAAGACGGCATCAAAGGTCAAGCGTTAGCTCTCTAGCTACAACCAGACTTGAGGATAATTTATTTTCTGGAAGTCCCTTAGCAAAGTTATTAGGGAACTCTAAAAAATAGAAGTTGCATAGAACAATTTGCTTAAGCTCCAAATCTTAACAAGCTTGACTTTGTGCAGATTCACAAAGAATTGGTCTTACCCATGTTTATAGGAAATTGTGCTATAGCAATCCTAAATCATTCGTGAAAAAAATCTGTTGCCTATTGCCTATTCACCATTGCCCGCCTCCACGACTGATTCGTGAAAAGTCGCGGTGTCCATATCCCCGATTTCTTGGAGAAGCCGGGGATCTGACTTTTCACGAAGGATTCTAGGACTGCTATAACTTACTTTTTACTTGTATATAGCTTTTCCTAATCAAATTAGGTACATCATAGCTCTCTTCGCTTGCCAAGAGGGGGTTGGGTTCTTGTACCTCAACTGAGAACCACTATATTTTCGTCAAAAAATTATTTGAAATAATAATTAATATAAATTTTACATATTTTATTGGTTAATACAAACAAAGCTAGTCGTCAACAAGCATAGCCTTTTATCTATGAAAGCAATTTAAGATTTTTTTAATATTAAGGCTTGTGAATGAACAAAATTGACATATAACGTTGTAAGCTATTGTTAATCGCATTACAGTTGGCGATAAAAAAACTTGCAATTTATGTAAGTTTTTTTTAGTCTAATTTTTGAACTATCTTTGGGCAAAGTACTTTTTATTGGAGATTCGTATTTAACGAGTCGCCATGTAGAAAAACACTAGAGTCTGCTTCTTTGCGAAGGATTAAAGTTTTCTTTGCCTAATTTTTCATGGCAATAAAACATGAAACTGACTCAAAGTAGCTGGCAATTTTGACAAACACAATTTTTGCATTTTTTGTAACCAAAACCCCAGTATGTCATTGACTAATACGATCCATTTTAGAAATTTACGAGGCGATTTATTCGGTGGTTTAACTGCTGCGATCGTTTCATTACCTCTAGCGCTGGCATTCGGTGTCGCTTCCGGTGCTGGGCCTGTAGCTGGCCTTTATGGTGCAGTTTGTGTCGGCTTTTTCGCAGCCTTATTTGGTGGGACACCAACCCTAATTTCTGAGCCAACCGGGCCAATGACCGTGGTTATGACTGCAATTGTCAGTTCCATGACCGCAGCTAACCCCGAAAACGGCTTGGCAATGGCATTTACCGTAGTCATGCTAGCGGGAATATTTCAAATCTTCTTTGGGATATTTAAGTTGGGTAAATACATTACCCTCATGCCTTACAGCGTGATTTCTGGGTTTATGTCTGGGATTGGCGTGATTCTGATTATTTTGCAGATTGCTCCTTTTGTCGGACAGCCAAATCCTAAAGGTGGCGTACTGGGGATGGTACAAAATCTGCCTCTGTTATTAACTAAGATCAATCCTGCCGAAACAGCTTTGGGCTTGCTGACGCTGGCAATTATTTTCTTCATGCCAGCCAAGATTAAGCGCTTTGCTCCTCCCCAGTTAGTAGCATTAATTATCGGAACTATAGTTTCTCTAACCATCTTCGGCGGTGTAGATATCAGACGAATTGGGGAAATTCCTGTAGGATTGCCGACTTTACAATTGCCTACCTTCACTGCATCCCAAATGACAATCATGATTGTTGATGGGGCAATGTTGGGGATGTTGGGTTGTATTGATACTCTACTAACGGCAGTAATTGCAGATAGTTTGACCCGTACTGAACATAAATCTGACAAAGAATTGATTGGTCAAGGTATCGGTAATCTAGTTTCTGGTTTGTGTGGTGGGCTACCTGGTGCTGGGGCCACGATGGGAACGGTAGTTAATATCCAAACTGGTGCTAGAACAGCTGTCTCTGGTTTAACTCGCGCATTAATTTTGTTAGTTGTAGTTTTGTGGGCTGCGCGTATCACTCAACCTATCCCAATGGCGGTATTGGCTGGTATTGCTCTCAAGGTGGGGGTTGACATTCTTGACTGGAGCTTCTTGAAACGCGCTCATAAGGTGTCGCTGAAAGGCACAATCATCATGTACGGCGTGTTATTTTTAACCGTATTTGTTGACTTGATTGTTGCCGTCGGTGTGGGAGTGTTCATTGCTAATATCTTAACTATCGATCGCCTCTCTGAATTACAAGCTCAGGAAGTGAAGACAATTAGCGATGCCGATGATGCAATTATCTTGAATGACGAAGAGAAAAAATGGCTCGATCTAGCTAATGGACGTGTTCTGCTATTTTACCTGAGCGGGCCGATGATTTTTGGAGTTTCCAAAGCGATCGCTCGTGAACATTCAGCAATGGCAGACTCTGATGTGTTGATTATGGATTTGACTGATGTACCAATGTTGGGTGTGACTGCTTCTTTGGCAATTGAAAACGCTATCAAAGATGCTAGTGAGCAAGGTCGTCATGTGTTAGTTGTTGGTGCAACTAGCAAAGTCAAAAAGCGCTTAGACAAGTTTGGCATTTCGAGGTTTGTACCAGAGCATTACATGTTTGTAGATCGTGTAGATGCACTTAAACAAGCCGTTGCTTTAGTTAATCCTCATGCAACTTCTGCTAATACTCCTGGGGTTAGCATCTAGACTGACACCTATTAATAATTCGTAATTCGTAATTCGTAATTCGTAATTTAATTACGAATTACGAGCTAGAAATTATGAATTGTTTTGGAATTAATCAGCAATACAATATAGAAAACATGATTCTTTCAGAACCAATAGTTAATTCATTTGCCTGGTTGAATTTTTTCCCTGCGGGTTTACAATCCTTTTTATTAGCAACAACTAACGAGGCGGAATATGCTCCTATTGTGCTGACTGGAGTATTGCTAAGTTTAGTAGTCATTTATCTGGCTAGTAAAATAGGTGGCGAATTATTTAGAATGATGGACTTGCCACCTGTTTTAGGAGAATTAGTTGGTGGGGTGCTTGTGGGTGCTTCTGCTCTCCATTTGGTAGTGTTTCCCGACAGTGGAGCAGTTGGCAGCGACTCCATTATTATGTCTATCCTGCAATTCATTAACAACCTCAGTCCTGATGCCGTCACATCAATCTTTCAAAGCCAGAGTGAGGTTGTTTCTGTGCTTGCCGAATTAGGTGTGATCATTCTGTTATTTGAAATTGGTCTAGAATCAGACTTAAAAGAATTACAGAAAGTCGGTTATCAAGCGACAATTGTTGCTTGTGTTGGGGTAGCTGTTCCTTTTGCGGCTGGTACGGCGGGACTGATTTTATTGTTTCATGCGCCAGTAATTCCAGCGATTTTTGCAGGTGCAGCGCTCACAGCTACTAGTATTGGGATTACCTCCAAAGTTTTATCAGAAATTGGGCAGTTAAAATCTCGTGAAGGTCAAATTATTGTTGGTGCAGCCGTCATTGATGACATTTTAGGCATCATTGTATTGGCAGTGGTTGCGAGTCTTGCTAAAACTGGTGAGGTTGATATTTTCAACGTCATTTATCTAATTGTCAGCGCTACAGTCTTTCTCATTGGCTCGATTCTCCTCGGCAAATATTTCAATCAAAGTTTTGTAGCCATTGCTGATAAATTGCAAACGCGAGGCAACTTAATTATCCCAGCATTTATCTTTGCCTTCTTCATGGCTTTTCTGGGTAGTGCAATTCATTTAGAAGCTATCTTAGGCGCATTTGCGGCTGGTTTAGTTTTGGATGAAACTGATAAACGCAAAGAGCTAGATGAACAGGTTAAACCGATTGCTGATATCCTAGTGCCAGTTTTCTTTGTGACAGTTGGCGCGAAAGTTGATTTAGGCGTTCTTAATCCTTTAGTTCCAGAAAATCGAGAAGGATTAATTATTGCTATCTTCTTAATGTTGGTAGCGATTATCGGTAAAGTTGTCACAGGCTGGTCGGTTTTTGGTCAACCTGGAATTAATCGGTTAGCAGTTGGTGTGGGGATGATTCCCCGTGGCGAAGTTGGGTTAGTGTTTGCCGCCATTGGTGCAGCTAGTGGTACTCTGGATAAACCATTGCAAGCTGCGATCGTTATTATGGTGATTTTGACAACCTTCTTAGCACCGCCTTTATTGCGGTTTGCATTTAAACAATCGCCAGAAGAAAAAGAAGCTTTAAAGGAAGCCAATTTAATCGGCTAGTTACTTTTACCTTTAGAGGTTGTTTGAAAAGTCTTAGGCTGTGATTTTAGGTACTTATTGATCCCCCCTAACCCCCCTTCAAAAAGGGGGAACCGGAATCAAAGTCCTCCAATTTATCGGAGGATTTAGGAGGATCTAAAGTTTTTGATACATCAGCCACCACTTTTAAAACATCCTCTTAAACACAAAATAGGAAAAAGAGACGAATTTTATTTTCTCTTTTACCTTCAATCCTTATCCAACAGGCAGTTCCCGTGTTAGAAGCGTGCATATTCGCAACAATATTTTGCGGATTTTTCGGCATAATCCTGAAAAAGAACCTCGTTATGAAGATCATCTCTATGGATGTCATGAGTACCGGGGTTATCGCCTATTACGTGCTGATTGCATCACAAGATGGCTTGTTCACACCAATTGTTGGAAATGTAAAAAATGGCGCTTATGCCGATCCGGTTCCCCAGGCGGTTATATTGACGGCGATTGTGATCGGTTTTTCGATTCAGGCGTTAATGCTAGTCGGCGTTATGAAGTTGGCACGAGATAATCCAACTTTGGAAAGCAACGAAATTGAGAAGAACAATACTCCATGAGTACCATTACAATCGCATGGATTGCACTACCATTTTTTGTGGGGTTCGTCATTTATCTGCTCCCCAAAATTGACAAATATCTCGCACTGTGCGTTGCTTTTGCTTCGGCTGGATATGCGTTACAGCTATTTGTTGAGCGTTCTCCGCTGACACTCAAGTTACTGGATAATTTCGGCGTTATTTTAACACTCGATCAATTAAGCGGCTACTTTATCTTAACTAATGCGCTGGTGACGGCAGCAGTCATCCTCTACTGTTGGCACAGCAATAAGACAGCTTTTTTTTACGCACAACTCATCATTTTGCACGGCAGTGTCAATGCCGCGTTTGTTTGTTCAGATTTAATCAGTTTATACGTGGCGTTAGAGGTGAGTGGCATTGCCGCGTTTTTGTTGATTGCCTATCCCCGAACTGACCGCTCGATTTGGGTTGGCTTACGCTATCTGTTTATCAGCAACGTGGCAATGCTTTTTTATCTGGTTGGCGCGGTGCTGGTCTATCAGGCGGATCATTCCTTTAGTTTTGCAGGTTTGCGCGTAGCGCCTCCAGAGGCGCTTGCCCTGATTTTTTTGGGACTATTGACAAAAGGAGGAATTTTTGTATCAGGATTATGGTTGCCGTTGACTCACTCGGAATCGGAAACGCCAGTGTCGGCAATGCTATCGGGAGTTGTGGTAAAAGCTGGTGTCTATCCATTGGTGCGGTGTGCGCTAATGGTGGCAGAGGTTGATCCGATAGTCAGAACCTTTGGAGTTGGCACGGCGCTTTTGGGAGTTTTCTATGCAGTCTTTGAAAAAGATACCAAGCGGATGCTGGCGTTTCACACGGTTTCGCAGTTGGGTTTTATCCTCGCTGCGCCGTCTGTGGGTGGTTTTTATGCGCTGACGCACGGACTGGTCAAATCAGCGCTTTTTCTAATCGCCGGGGCTTTACCGAGTCGAAACTTTAAGGAACTGCAACATCAGCCGATCGCTACCCCAATCTGGATTGCCTTGGTGATAGCCAGCTTTTCGATCTCTGGGTTCCCGTTGTTATCCGGCTTTGGGGCGAAGGTGTTGACAACAAAGAATCTGCTGCCTTGGCAAGCGATCGCTATGAATGTTGCAGCCCTGGGAACGGCAATATCCTTTGCTAAATTCATATTTCTACCGCGTGGGGGAAAAGCAGAGGTAAAGCCTGGTTTCTGGGCAGCCATGATTCTGTTAATCGGTGGGCTGTTTTTAGCTAATATTGCGTATTACGAGGCGTACACCGTTGCGAATATCATCAAACCCCTCGCAACCATCGGCGTTGGATGGTTGGCGTACTTGCTAATTTTTAAACACTCAATACTCAAGCTACCGCGTGTCCTTGAAGAATTTGATCATCTGATCGGTGTAATGAGTCTGATTTTAATCCTGCTGTTCTGGAAGGGATTTGCATGGTTGGGCATCTAAATTTTATATTGCGACTGACTATCTGGTTTTTGCTCACTGCCGATTTCAGCGTGGCAAATATCATTATTGGCGTAAGTATCGCACTCCTATTACCCGGTGGTAAAACAGCTAGGCAATCATTAAAAGATTGGCTGCGGGTGCTGGGTGAGATCATAGTGGCGATTCCGCAGGCGTATATTGAGGCATTTGAAATCATTCTCCGCCCGCATAACCACGAAGATATCACGATGGAACAAGTCAAACCACGACGGACACCAGGGCTGATATTTCTGGATATATTCTTGATCACCTTTACACCAAAAACCATTGTTTTGAAATATCACGAAGCAGGCTGGTATGAAGTGCATCGAGTGCAACGGAGGAAAAAGACATGATCCTGAATCTGGCATTGATTGCAATGATTCTGACACTGCTTATCCCCATGTATGAAGCATGGCAAGATGATGATATTTGGCAAAAAATGCTGGCATTTGCCAGTGCTGCAACCAAAACTTCAATCATGATCCTGGTTGTGTCTGTTTTGCGCGACGATTGGATGATTGGTGTTGTCGGAGTAATCATCTTGAGCGTAGGGAATGCCGGCTTAATGTTGTTGGCACATGTTCTCAAAAGAATGAATGATTTAGCAAATGAGTAATATTATGATTAACGTGCTTAGTTATACTTGTATAGGTTTAGGAATATTCTTTTGGTTTTGGGGAACCTTCCCTTTGCTTGGCGATCGCTCGGTGTTATTCAAGCTGCATAGTCTTTCGGTTGCAGATACGCTCGGATCGATGAGTATTATCGTCGGGCTACTTCTGAAGATACCCAGTGAATGGCCCTTACTCATCCTCGCCATCATCTCCTTAGCCATCTGGAATACAGTGCTGGGGTATGTGTTGGCTTACTGTTCTAGTAGCGAGGGTAGCCATGAATGATAGCTATATATATCTAATCATCGCCCTGCTGCCGTTGGCTGCTTGTATGCTGGTATTTCAAGTCAATCCATACCATGCGCTGGTAATTCGCGGCGTATTGGGAGCGATCGCAGCATTGGTATATACGGTTTTGGGGGCGGCGGATGTTGCTTTGACCGAAGCCTTAGTGGGTACTATGCTGGCAATTACTCTCTATGCGATCGCGGTGCGCTCATCCCTGGTAATGCGTCTTGGCGTACTTAAAGAAGAGGCAGATGACAATGACCATTTTGTGAAACTGATAGATGAGTTACGCACAATTTTTGACAAACGCTATATGCGTCTTGAACTTGTTACCTACACAAATACGCAGTCTTTGCACCGGGCGCTGATGGAAAAAGAAGTCCATGCAATCTGTGCCCGGCCGAAACCAAGCGATCAAGACGAAAAGCAACTTTATCACACCAAAACCAGAATCCAACGCATCTATGAGATCATGCAAACCGAACTTTCGTCACCAGAAATAATCTTGAACTATGTAAATACACTAGATTCAGGGGAGGAGCATAGATGAAATGGATCTACATTGCGGCAGGCATAGCGCTGTACCTCAAATTCCTGATCATGCCCAATCCAGCAGACTCACCAGATATCTCTATCGTCGAAGCAGTTGTGCAAGATAGTGGGATACCCAATGCAGTTTCGGGTATCATTTTTAGGAATCGGCTGTATGACACTATCTTCGAGGTGGTGGTATTTACGATCGCGATCATGGGGGCTAGTTTTCTGCTGGCAAATGAAAGACCATCTTGCACAATCTATCGTTTCACCGATCAACCATCTATTGTTCTAGCACGGCTAGGAGCGACCATTGCTGCGTTGGTGAGTATCGAACTCGCTATTCGGGGACATCTCAGCCCCGGTGGTGGTTTTGCCGCTGGGGTAGCGGGTGGAACAGCGATCGGGCTGATTGCGATTACCTCATCACCAGAGTGGATGCAAGGAATCTACCAGCGCTACCACGCCGCTATATGGGAGAAAGTTTCGGTTTTGGTTTTCATTGTACTGGCGGTTATAACTCTGGCTGGAATAGAGCTACCGCATGGAGAAATGGGCGCACTTGTTAGTGGGGGGGTTATCCCCTTGCTAAATATTCTAGTAGCAATCAAAGTCGCGTTAGGTTCGTGGGCAGTGATTTTGGTTTTTATTCATTATCGGGGATTGTTGTAATATCTTGTTCGGTTAAAGACTTATTATTCAGATTGCAAGACAATTGCATACAACTTTTGGCTAACCCGAAAGTCAGCAGTAGCAATTAACTGATCAATCAATGGTTTAATAGCTCTATACAACTGACGCAGTAAATCTAACTGACCAATCGCTGCCAAGTTTGTGATCGGTGATGTGTCGCTAACTATAATCACAACAAGCCCATTGATTGCAGTGTCCGCACATCGGATTGGAAGTCTTCTACATCATAGTTGATGTGTAAACCGCGTTTAGCCAGTTCATGCTGGAATTCAAGTATTGTGATTCCTGTCCAGGCTCGGACTTTGCCACTGCTAATTTTACCTTGCTCATAAAGCAAGATGCCAATTTCTAATTTCAGTTCATCCTCAGTCATGTTTGATGCTCGGAGGATGTCATCGGGAATTATGACGCTCATAAGGGAAAACTCCAATTTATAGTTTGTCCTACTAAAAGGGGTTTAAAACCCCATCCCCAACGCCAAAGCTTGTTTTGTGTTGGGGTCTAAATCCCCATTACAAAACGTAATTGCGT
>NZ_JAYGHD010000027.1:0-39083 GCF_034932245.1 Nostoc sp. UHCC 0251 | reverse complement strand
TTGCGCCCCTACAAATCTATAAATAATTTGGGATAATTTATTTTTTGCAAGTCCCCTAAAAGGAGAGAGACTTTGAATTTCGCCTTAAAGCATGGGGAAGGGGGTTAGGTTTTTCGTTAGCTTTTCCACATAGTCTGAATTGTCAGACACTAGGCAAGTCTCAAGCATTCCTTTGATGAACTCAAAGCTAAAGCCAAACAAGTTCCTATTTTTACTAAAGTTTTAGTAGATAAACATGCCGTTCTAATTTGCATTAAAGACAATAATTTAACTCTCTTCTACTATTTAAAAGATAGAAATCAGGAACATTGATTTTAAATAAAGCAGTAAAAATACTGATGTAAGCCTGCAAACTAGCTGAAAAACTGAGGTGTTGCAACAATAAGCCAAAACCTATATGTCTTTTTTGTTTCTTGGCTATGACTGAGCTATTACAATTTCTCAAAACAGGGCTTCATTGTCAGGAAAGTAAGATATTTGTACTGAGGTATTCATAAAAACTTATTTAATAAAATTTTTTCCATATATATGCTTAGAGTCAACAACTATTAAGAAATACTTATTAAAGAATATTGCAATACCTTGATTTAATTGCTAACGTGTGTATGACAACGATGCTGATGAGCGCTCTGATCTAGGAGAAGTAAAATCTATGAGCTATATGCATTCAGCCAAGTCTGTTAGGCTTTGACAGGTTAAAAAGGAAAAATTTCTGCCTCGTATAGACAATTATGAGGGATTGCAGATTAACCAAGAAATATCTCGTTGCTAAAGGCTTAGTTTCAGTTTGATTTAAATTGCAATTAATTATTTGTCTTACCTTGTGCCGACGAGCGAGTGGCTCTTGATTGTGTCGGTCAGCAATAACGAAGAGTTTGGTAAGACTTAGATTTTGGAGGATAAACCAATGGATATTCAAGGCAAAGTTGCCCTAATTACAGGGGCTTCTCGTGGGATTGGACGAGCGATCGCACTCGAACTAGCGCAACAAGGCATCAAGCGGCTGATATTGGTAGCACGCGATCGCCAAAAGTTAGTCGAGGTAGCTAACGAAATCGAGGCGATGGGAACAGAAACTGCGATCGTGGCATTAGATTTGACGCAGACAATTGAAGTAAATATCGCTGTTGCCCAACTGTGGCGCAATTACGGACAGATTCACCTGCTGGTTAATTGTGCGGGTGTCGCATACCAAAGCTCGTTTTTGCAATCTAAACTGCCCCAAGTTCAAGAAGAAATTTCTGTGAACTTGTTAGGAATGTACAATCTCACTAGTTTGATAGCTCGACGCATGGCCAGTCAAAGGCAAGGAACAATCGTCAATGTATCGAGTCTGATGGGGAAAGTTGCGGCACCAACGATGGCGACTTACTCAGCGACTAAGTTTGCCATCTTAGGATTTACCCAAGCCTTGCGCCAGGAACTAGCTGATTACAATATCCGAGTCATTGCATTACTGCCTTCCCTCACAGACACAGACATGGTGCGCGACTTAAAATTATTTCGCTGGGTGATCCCCATGACTCCTCAGCAAGTAGCTAAAGCACTTGTCACCGGAATGCAAAATGATTCACCAGAAATTTTAGTTGGATGGCAAAGTCATTTAGCCGTGTTGTGTCAACGCCTTGCTCCCTGGTTGCTAGAGCTAATTTTACGAATAGCAACTCCGCCAGCTCCAAGCAGACAACGGCTGATTGAAAAACTTATCCCTTCGCGTAGCGTCTCGTAGACAAGGGGAGACGCCGAGGGCGATCGCTGACTCAAGACTCCTAAATAAACTTGTCCGAAATCTTCAGTCGTTTGGCTTTACCCTTGTGCAACAAAGTAACGCTCACAGTGCCAAGAAATGCTAATAAGCTGAAAGTGGAAGTAGATTCAGGAACAGACTTGGAATTCTCAATTTTGATAACTTGTCCCTGTCCTGGGCGATCGCCTCGGTTTGCCACGTAAATAGCACCATCAGCACCAATAGTCAAAGCAGTAGGAGACTCTAATCCATTGCCACTCAGAATAGTTGTGCGAGTCCCATCGCTCGCTATTTTAATTACAGAACCATCTAGATTACCTTTCCAGAGTGACTGATTAGCGTACTGCAAAGCATATAAATTACCCTCGGTATCAAAATCTAAGTCAGTAAGTTGGGTAAAGCCATCGGTATAAACTGTTGGTTGACCATCAGCACCAACTCGATAGATTTTTGCTTCACCTTCTGGAAAAGGAAAACCAGTTAATTGGCTAACATAATAAGCGCCATCTGGGCCTTTGGCGATATTTGTGGGTACTGCTTGGATTTCAAATGGCGATGATAATGCGCCAGAGGGAAAAATTGGATTAGTTAATGTCTGCCGGGGAATTGTGGCGATCGCGTTTAAATTACTTCCATCAGTACCTACACTGAGTAACTCATTAGCACCAGCATCAACTGCAACAATCTTATTTCCATCTAAAAGAATAGAGAAGGGATTGCTAATTAGATCGCCTTGATCGGGATTATTTGCAAGTTCATAATTAGCTAAATCAGCAACACTAGTCCACGAATTTGTATTGAAATTAGCAGTGATGATTTTTCCTAAGTCAGTGTTACCTAATGCAGACCGAAATGTGGGATTTGAACCATATCCAATTGCAATATAGGGCTTGCCAGTAGCATCAAACTTGATATCTTGAGGCCCAGAAGTATCAGTACCATCTGGTAATGCCAAAGAAGGAAGTCCTGTAAGTATACGTTCTTGCGTACCATTTCCAATTTTTGTCACTGCACCAGTTGTGCCATAACATAAAGATTGGTTTGCAACGCTCGGTGAAGGAACACAAGCTCCGCTGCCGCCTGTTCCTGCTTCGGTGACGTAGAGACTCCCGTCAGTACCAAAAGTTAGACCCCGTGGACTATTAAGACCATCGGCAATTACCGAAAATGATGCTGCGTCTGCTGCGTTCATTCCTGAAAAAGCAGCAATACAAAGACTCAAAAATGTAATTCCAAATTGTTTTAGTTTCATTAGACTCCTCCTAAAATTAAATTTGCATGAAGCATAGAAGAGAAAATTTTAACTTGATAATTAATAATATTTAATATGTATAGTTTCTGGGGATTTTACAGCTTATTTAAAAGAGGAAAACAGATTCCAAGCCAGAAACTCAGATGAAATCTGAATTTCTTAATTTCGAGTTGTATCATACCATTTCCAAAAATCTTTGCAACATAAAGAATCGACTGTGGGGCCTAAAGATGTACGCTTCTAGTAACAAAATTAAATATGACACTGTATATTTTCAACACCTTTTATACAAGTGTGATATCCAAACTGTTGAACTACACAGATATTGCGGGACTACAAGACGATCGCAGCATCAATACATAAAGTTGCAGAGCAGAAATTGCTGTGCGATCGCATAATTAGACATACCTTGTTTCGGAGCAATCAGAAATGCTTTCCTTCCCCACAACCTTGGCTCCTTTGCCCGAAATCATTGATGGCTTGCCGAATATATCTGGTTGGGAAACAGAGGTTCTCTCTGTAGTTAACCATGATCAGCCAGTATTTTTACCAACAACAAACATCCGCTTAGAAAACGTAAATGCTGTATTTGCGATCGCCTTACATATGCACCAGCCAACTATACCTGCTGGAAATGGTGGTACACTCATCAGCAATCTGCAATATATGTTTGAACATCCTCATGAAGGGGATAACCACAATGCAGATCCTTTTGCCTATTGTTACAGCCGCATGGGAGACTTGATCCCCGAACTTGTAAATCAAGGTTGCAATCCGCGTGTGATGTTGGATTACTCAGGTAATCTGCTGTGGGGACTGCGGCAAATGGGACGCGGTGATGTTCTGGATAATCTCAAACGGATTACTTGCGATCGCACCTACCAACCTTATGTAGAATGGCTGGGTACAATGTGGGGTCATGCAGTTGTTCCTTCCACACCCATAGCAGATATTAAATTACATATCGTTGCATGGCAACATCACTTTGCGGCAATTTTTGGTTGGGAAGCACTAGCGCGAGTCAAAGGATTTTCGCCCCCAGAAATGCATCTACCAAATCACCCTGATGCTCTCTTTGAATTTGTGAAAGCGCTGAAAGAATGTGGATATCGCTGGCTACTTGTTCAAGAACATTCTGTAGAAACTCTTACTGGTCAATCTCTGACTCACAAACATTTACCACATCGTTTAGTTGCCCGCAATTCTCAAGGTGAAACAATTAGCATCACAGCCTTAATTAAAACCCAAGGTTCGGATACTAAATTAGTTGCACAAATGCAGCCTTATTATGAAGCTAAAACATTATCTAAACAACAAATTGGGGATATTTTTGTGCCACCAATAGTTAGCCAAATTGGAGATGGTGAAAATGGCGGCGTGATGATGAATGAATTTCCTAGCGCTTTTAAACAAGCTTGGTGGGATATGGTCAATAATGGGGGAGGAAAATCAGGTGTTGTCGGGATGTGCGGTACAGAATATTTAGAATTAATCGAAGCTGCTGGATGCAAACCTGAAGACTATCCAAGTTGTCAGCCAGTGGGACAGCATCATATTTGGGAGCGAGTTTCACCAGACAATTGTGAACCTGAAGCTGTAGAGAATGCAATTAAAGAATTGAAGCAAATTAACTCTAATTTTCATCTAGATGGAGCCTCATGGACAAATCATATCAGTTGGGTAAAAGGATATGAGAATGTGTTGTCTCCCATGTATCAATTAAGCAGTTTATTTCATGATAAAGTTGATTCATTACAACAAGTTGACTCAGCAGAACCTGTAACCAGACAATCTCAATACCGTAACCTTCTTTTACATAACCTTTTGCTGCAAACCAGTTGTTTTCGTTATTGGGGACAAGGTGCTTGGACTGATTACGCACGGGAAATTTATCAACGTGGCGAAAATTTATTGCAGATGAATTGAACTGTGAGATAGAACGCGTATAAATAAGTATTTAAACTCCAGAAATACGCTTGGGTTAAGGGCTAATTGTACAAAATTGTGGGTTTTCGAGACGCGATAAATCGCCGTCTCTACAAGTTTTTTGGTCTTATCTGAACTATATTGCTTTAAATTACACAATAAATCATGAGGTTTCTTGAGTGCTGACAGTTAACAGTCAACTGTCAGCACTCAACAGTGAACACAAAAAATGTGTAAGTTAGATGGGCGACAGTTTAACCTATGGTTTAATTAAACTAAAGGCAATAAAATTTCAAATTTTGTACCTATACCTATCTGTGAATGGAAACTTAATTTTCCGCCATGTCTAACAGTTATAATTCGATAACTTACTGCTAAACTAGTATTTTTACTATTCTTTGTTTCAAGAGAAAACGACTCCATAATTTGCTGTTGAAATTCTTGAGACATTCCAGGCCCATTGTCGGCAATACGAATTAATATCCAGCGAGAATCTGGTGCATTTGGGTTGCTTGCTTCCTGGGAAATTACTTCTGTCGTAATCTCAATTCGGGGTTTTTGAACAGTCTTTGTATCTTCTAAATACAACTGCTGTCGCACTGCTTCATTGAGTAAAGTATCTACAACTTCGCTGAAAATATTCATTAACACCTGGTTTATTTGCCCCATAAAGCAATATACTGGAGGTAATTGACCGTAATATTTTACGATTTCGATTTCTCCTTGAAGACGGCTATTAATTAATAAAATAATACTATCTATACAAGCGTGTAAATCTACTGGTTTGGGATAAAGTTCATCAATATGACAGAAGTTTTGTAAGCTAGTGACGAGCTTTTTTAGTCTTTCCGCGCCAGTGCGGATACTAGCAAGCGATCGCGACAAATCTTGTTCTAAAAAATCAAATTCAATCTCTTCTTTAATCTGATTAATTGCGTGGGACGCTGATGGTAACTCTTTTTCATAAGCCGCTATCAGCTTGAGTAAATCTTGGCTGTAGGTTGAAACGTAAGTTATGTTACCCCAAATAAAACCCACTGGGTCTAAAATTTCGTGCGCTACGCCATCTACCAAACGTCCCAGATTTGCCATTTTATCATTTTGAATCATTTGGGCTTGGCTGCGTTCATACCGCACTAGATTGTCGATTCCTCGAATTTGCCAAGAAATAATACTCAATTCTTGGACATCTAACAACCTATAAGCACCAGACTCTGTTTCTACTACAATTGGTTCTGCTAATAATTCTGGCGATCGCTTTAAGCTAAGTTGCATCGCAGTTAAAATCGATGTTGTATCAGCAAGCAGCAACATCGGTATCCTTGCATAGCTGTAGAGAACGGCTAAGGGTTGCTGAACAAATAACTCTTGTCCATAGGGGCGAATCAAAAATTCCAGCAGTCGCCGCCGCGAAATCATCCCAATGAACTTTCCCTGTTCTACCAAAATTACTCCTGGTAGCAGGGGATATCTTTCTAAAAAACTAGCCACTTCCATACCAGTGTGATTGATTTCCACTGGAAAGTTGTACATTGGTAGTTCTTGGAGGGTTGAATCTAAATCGAGATCGCGATCGCTACCAAGAGACACAAATGGCGGTAAGATTTGGCAACTGAATTCTTCTGACACTAGACACCCTAATTTTTACAAAGACAGGTAAACAATAAATTAATATTTTACATTCTGCCACCGTCTAAATCCGGTTTCGGTTTAGGTAGCTAGTGTAACTAGTACAGCTATTTATTCTGAGGCGGTTGTCGGAATGAGCGATTTCTACGACGGGCTATGACGCTCCTGCGGACGCTCGTATCTCGCTAACGCTACGCTATCGGCGTCGCCTCTTTATATCCTGCACTCTAAAATCGCTTTCTAAACTTGGCTTTCACGATTACTGGCAAGAGCGATCGCCTAGCTGCCCAATTGCGATCGCTCGGCGTTGAACCAGAACCCTAATATTTTGCTCCGAATTACGTTAGCGTAGCGGTAGCGAGTCATCGAGCGTCATTACGAATTACGAATTAAAACAGGGGTGGTGTAAAAGAGTCATCTGTGGCTTAATTTGTTTAGACACAAATTTTACTGCTACCAGGGTAATCACGATGACAAATAGACCTCCTTCCGAACCGGAGTCATCCCAAACAACTGCCCTTGGCTTTGATGAGTTTATAGCCATTCTGGTTGCCTTCACCACTATCGGAGCGATTCTTTTTTGGTCATTATCTCGCAGGGATTCTAGCTGGGACTTAAACGGGCTGCTGTCGCCTTCTTCTACTCCGTCTAGAGGTGTTCAACCAAATCAAGTATTGCCCTCCTCTACTCCCCAGGTAGAACCAAATGCAGCCCCCAACAACGTTTTGCCGTCATTTCCACCTGAGGCTGTTGTTGAACCCAAGACATCTTCATTCCCGACTAATAGCGCAACTTCTTACCGCGCAGTGTTACCATCTGCTCAGGTAATCCCAACTCAATCTCCACAGACACTTGTAGCCTCTACAACAGGGCTTGAGCCATCAATTACATCATCAGCGTTGCCTTTAGTAACTCCGGCAAAACAAAAATCTATTATTCCGCCGCCAATAGCATTTAACGATGTGCCCAATAACTTCTGGGGTCGGCCTTTTATAGACGTTCTTTCTTCCCGTGGTATTCTCAAGGGGTTTCCTGATTATTCTTTTAGACCTAATCAGCCTGTAAACCGCGCCGAATTTGCTGCTATACTGCAAAAAGCCTTTGACCAAGAACCGTCTAAGACTGCGATCGCATTTCAAGATGTACCAGCAAAATTCTGGGCGACTCCAGCAATTGACCAAGCCATCAGTGCCGGATTTCTCAAAGGCTACCCGAAAAAAAGCTTCAAACCACAACAAAATATTTCACGAGTGCAAGTTTTAGTTGCCCTTGCTAGTGGCTTGAATTTGAAAGCACCCACTTCCCAAAATCAGATTTTAAGCGTCTATAAAGATGCTAAAGATATTCCCACCTATGCTATCAGCAAAATAGCCGCTGCTACAGCAAATGACCTGGTGGTTAACTATCCAAATCCCCAAATTCTTGCTCCCAACAAAGTAGCTACTCGTGCTGAGGTGGCAGCGATGATTTATCAAGCTTTAGTAAAACGGGGCAAGTTGGAGGCAATTCCATCTCAAAATATTGTGCGTGGGCGTAGCCCGTCGCAGTCATCGCCCACCCCAAAGCCGAACTTAAAAGGTAACTTGTCCGCAGAAAGTTCGTCTCAACAATAATTACTAATTCGTAATGAACTTCGTGGGTAATTTTGAGAGAAGTCTGATCGCCGACTGCCGGCGATCAGACTTCTGTAATTTGCAATTAGAGCCTACTTTTACACAGAAGCAAGCTACGCGCAGCGTCTTAATAGAGAAGCGATAATTAGATATTAAGCTTCTGGAATTTCTTTACCAACCACTTGTGATTTAAGAGTCGTGATTTCAGTAGTTAACTCTTTCCTGGTTGAGGCTTTGAGTAAATAGCGGTAAACAAACCAGGCAGAGTAACCAATACCGATCAACTCAAAAGTAGGTGCTACCAAGGGGATATCATTCAAAGCATCTAATATTGCCAAGAGTACTTTAACCCCAACAATTGATCCCACAATTAAACCAACAGTGATCAGGGGTTGCTTATATTGATTAAAAAAGCTTCCCAGATATTCTGGCAATGTTGCTAAAAAGCTAGAAATTTGCTCACCATATTTTTGCCATTCATCTTGAGACTGTGCGGGAGGCTGGAGTTTGGTGATGGTTCCCGTTTGGTTGTTGATCTCTGCCACTGTAGTCTCTTTGGATGCGGTTTCGGTAAATTCTTGTTCTGGCATTTTCACTCCCATAAATTTGACAGTTGAGTTTTTCTAATCTGGATAATTACAACCAAAAGGCTGTTGATTAGTTAATGCACAAGTGCATTAGTACAATTGCGTAAAGGTCACAAAAGGGTTTTAGTGTCCTATAACTATAATTGCCTCATAATATCTACTGCATCAACTACAAGGTAGAAAGTCAGTAGGAGGATACAACTCAGAAGGCAGCAGAATGTATTATGGCCAGCTTTCTGAGTTCTTTTTTTAATCAACTGGAATCCTCAGGTTGTGATTATCCCATCGGTGTCATTTGCTCATAATCGTACTAAATTTAAGTACAAATTAGGCAAAAATCAGCCACCTCTCACTTATATAAGCCTAAAAGCCGATTTTAGCCGATATTAAAGCTATCTTAAGCCGCGTCCGTCAATTAACGCATTCGTATTGATATTAATACGGATTGACATCCTCCCCGCCGTAAACGGTCGAGGATTCCTAAGACTCACGACTTAGGTTTCTGTTTCTTTCCATTGCTGGTTTTTCGCAACTGCCTTTTAGAGATATCTCTATCGGGTCTTATGTTCGCTCCACAGACTGAAACTGCGAGTCCCGCAGCCAAAATGTTCTTGGCAGCATTGACATCTCTATCGTGATGTGTGCTGCATTCTGGGCAATCCCACTCTCTGATATTTAAAGGCAACTTATCAACGACGTGGCCACAATGCCCACAACGCTTAGAACTAGGAAACCATCGGTCAATTTTGACAAAAGTACGACCATACCAGTCGCACTTATATTCAAGCTGTCTGACCAACTCACCCCAGCTAGCATCGCTAATAGCGCATGACAGTTTGTGGTTTTTAACCATGTTCTTCACAGCTAAGTCCTCAACAGCAATCGTTTGGTTTTCACGTACCAATCGAGTCGTTAACTTGTGAAGAAAATCATTTCGCGCATCACTAATTTCTGCGTGGACAATAGCAACTTTGAGCCGCGCTTTCTGGCAATTGTTAGATCCCTTTTGCTTACGACTTAAGTCTTTTTGCGCTTTACGCAATTTGACACGTTTAGCTTTAAATCCCTTGGGATTAGCAATTTTTTCACCGCTACTCAAGGCAACCAAACTTGTAATACCCAAGTCAACGCCAACTTGATTAGAAGATTCAGGCAATCTTTCAATCTCGGCATCTACCAACATTGAAATAGTCCAGCGGCCATTCGGCGAAAGTTTTATCGTAATCGTGGATGGCTCTGCACTTTCTCTTAGTTGCCGACTCCATCGGATATCTAAGGGTTGAGCACATTTCGCTAAATATACTTTGCCATCTTTCCACTTGAAAGCAGCCTTAGTAAATTCAGCATTCCCACCATGATGCTTTTTCTTAAAGTTTGGGTATTTTGCCCGTCCCGCGAAGAAATTACTGAATGCTGTTTGTAAATGTCTCAATCCTTGCTGCAATGGCACACTGCTAACAACATTGAGAAACTGCAAGTCTTCCTGCTTTTTCCAATTGGTTAGCATTGTTGAAGTTTCAGAGTATCCGACTCGCCGTGAGTGTTTATACCATGCTTCTGTCCTTGCAGCAAGAGCGCGGTTGTAAACTAATCGAGCGCAACCCATCGTCATCTTGAGCAATGTTTCTTGCTCAGAAGTTGGATAGAATCGGTACTTGAATGCTTTTTGTGTCATCCTTACATTATATCAAATATCCTGTAAGAAATCCAAATTAATTAAAGCATTGCGTGAAGCACGGGGTTTTAAACCCAAATTTTCGATAAAAATTTTGGTGTATTCACACAGACTAGATTTTTAATCTATTTTATGATATCCATGCCTTGGAGATGAGGAAGAAATAATCAATACCCAATACCCTATGCCCCATGCCCAACAAATATCAAACCTTTTGTTTTTTTCCTGATTGAATTAATTTTATAAGGAAGCAGTAAGGTAGAGTAGTGGCGTACCTGATGGCAATAACTCATTGCTATCAACCGCATATTCAGGAAAGTGCTGTGGTAAGGTTTAGTTCAGGAAAGTATTCGTTGCCCCTGAAAAAAGTGAATTTTATTCGCTAACAGTAAGTGTACTTAGGAACATTGCCATCATATAAGGTTATGTTAATTATCTAGTAACTAATGATTTGCTATTGCTATAAAAGAAGATAATGTAAATGTTAATCACCAATTAAAGTGTTTGCACAAGCCAAACTGATTTGGTGATTTTTACCGGAAGGGAAATACCAACTCAAAAGCCAACCCTATCGACAGCAGTTCAAAAAGCAAAAAAGTGTCAGCCGAAGAGCCATCGACAGACGAACTCCCGACAATAGAATTTCCCTCACGAGGGAAACTCAAAGCCAGTTCTTGGCGCATCCATCAAAAAATTGGCTATGGGTACTTTGTAGCTATCGGAATTGGCTTTTTTGGCTCACTGACTGGGTTAGTGATCGCCAACTACTACCGAGGAAGGGAAGTTAGGCAATTCAATCAAGCCTATGAACAAGGACAACTACTGAGTAACTATAAAGATGCAGTAGTAGGGGCGCAATTACATAGCTCTAATCTAGTTGCTGTATTAGAAAATTCACAACAACTACAAAGTAAAAAAGCCGACTTTCTGAAGAATGTTGAAAAAGCCAAGCAATTAGAGATAAAAATTGCCGACTTTATCGATAGTAAACCTAAAAGACTAGCAGCAACAAGTTCGACTTTACAGACGTTATTGTTGGATTACAAGACTAATTTAAAATCTTACGTTGACCAAATCGAGGTCGTCTTAAAGGAAATAGACTCCCAGCAAGTTCAGCCTCAGCAGATTTCCTCTGCCCGATCGCAATTATTGACAATTATGCGTGGTGAAACAGCCATGCGGCTAGGCCAGCTTTCTCAAAGCTTGACTAACATCCTGCAAACTGCCCAATATCAAGAGCAAGAAAGGCAAAGAGCCGTTGAGCAGGCAAAAGTAGTTGAGCGATTCATCGTGATGATAAGTATGCTGGTTTCAGTGGCGATCGCAGCCATTGTCGCGTGGCGTACCAGTCGAGCGATCGCGGAACCAGTTATCACCGTCACCCAAGTAGCAGAGCAAGTGGCGAGGAAACATAATTTTGATTTGCGAGCGCCCGTCACCACTGAAGATGAAATTGGGCTACTCGCCAAATCTCTAAATCGTTTGATTGAACGAGTATCTGAGCGAACAAAAGAGCTACAACAAGCTAAAGAATTAGCTGAAGCTGCTAGCAAGGCAAAAAGCGTATTTTTAGCCAATGTCAGCCATGAATTACGCACACCATTAAATGCTGTCATTGGCTTGAGCCAACTTTTAGAAGACGACGCTACCGATCTTGGTTTATCGGCAGACTTTATCACAGACTTAGAAACAATTAACGCTGCTGGTAAGCATTTACTGCACTTGATTAACGAAATCCTCGACTTGTCAAAAATTGAAGCGGGGAAAATGACTCTCTATCCAGAGACATTCGAGATTGCGACACTGATTCATAATATTGTCCTTACAGTCAAACCAGCTATAGAAAAAAATGCCAATGTTTTAGAAGTGCATTTTGATGAACAACTTGGCATTATGTACGCCGATCAAACTAGGATGCGGCAGGTCTTGTTAAACTTACTAAGCAACGCTGGTAAGTTTACTACAAACGGCAAGGTAACGCTGACAGTCAACAGAGAAAAGGATGAATTCCGACCGGAGGCTCCTTTAGGCATGATTACTTTCACTGTTACTGACACAGGCATAGGTATGTCTCACCGTCAACAGCAGCAGTTATTTAAACCTTTTACACAAGGAGATACCTCGACTACAAAAAAGTATGGAGGTACGGGACTGGGGTTAGCAATTAGCCGCCACTTTTGCCAGATGATGGGTGGTGAGATTGTTGTCAAAAGTGAGCCGGGAGTTGGCTCTACTTTCACCATTCGTCTACCAATGACTGTGCAGGATTGAATTGGGGATTGGGGATTGGGGATTGGCATGGTTATTCTCCTTGTCCCCTTGTCCCCTTGTCCTCCTCATCTCCCCCTGCCTCCCCTGCTCCCTCATCCCCCTCATCTGCGAATCCTCTGCCAAATTAAGCAATAATACTTACCCTCCCTGTATCCAAGTCGTAACGACCCCCCACAATTTTCAATTTGCCCGATCGCACCTGTTCAGTTAAAAGCTGCGATCGCTTCAAACATTCAATTTGATATTGCACATTTGCCGCAACTGCATTTTCAACCGCGTCGCCTGGCTGATCCTTGACTTTTTTTAGGGCTGGCTTAATTGCCTTCACAAAAGTACTAATATCGCCGGGTAATGATTCGCTTTGTACAGCTGCGGTTACAGCCCCACAACGCTCATGGCCCATCACCATCAGCAGTGGACTACCTAACAAAACAACTGCATATTCAATACTGCCGATCGCTTCATGTGTGGCAATATTTCCAGCAATCCGAACATCAAAAATGTCTCCGATGCCCTGATCGAAAACAATTTCTGCGGGGACTCGTGAATCAGCACAACTAAGAATAGTTGCAAATGGATGTTGAGCTTGAGCAACTTCCTGCAACCGCAGTGCAGATTGATCGGGGTGTTGGAGGTGATGATCGATAAATCGCTGATTTCCCTCCATCAGCTTTTGTAAGGCTGCATCGGGATCAAGGGATTGAGTGGCGGCTGGGTGCATTTCGTCAGCTTTAGCCTGTTCTACCCGCCAGAGTAAATCGCTGGCAGATAGCATCATCCCAAATGCACCAGTCATTCCTAACTTCAAAAAGTCACGACGTTCTATGAAATGCTTCATTGATTTATAACTTTTTTACATTGACGCAACACATCTAACAGAGCGAATTTCCATCACATCCGAAACGTAGCAAGTACCACCAAACTTGTTGAGAAGTGGTTTGATATTTTCTACAACACGCTTGAGTTCTTCTGGCATACAAAACGCGAGGATGTAAACATTATCAAGCATGGTCATGTCTAAATCTTCTGTCGTTCCTCGTAATCCTTTGCCAGCAACATTGCGGATTACGGCATGGTTATGTACACCCGACTTGTCTAAATTATCTAAAATTTTGGCAAGCTCAAAGGAGTTAGCGATAATTTCTATCTTTTTAACTACGTGCATATTATTATCTCCAAAATAGGTTAATTCCGTAGAGATACAACGGAATTCCCACAATAATATTGAACGGAAATGTCACCGCTAGAGCGGTAGAAACATACAGGCTGGGATTTGCTTCGGGAACAGTCATCCGCATAGCCGCCGGGACAGCAATATAAGAAGCACTGGCACACAATACAGCGAATAACAGCGCATCTCCGCGAGGCATACCGATCAATTTGGCGATCGCTAACCCAATGCCTGCATTGAGTATAGGAATTAGTATGGCAAATAAAATTAGGAAAACTCCGGTTTTTTGCAAGTCTTTAATTCTTCTCGCAGCCACCAATCCCATATCCAGTAGAAAGAAGGTGAGAACACCATAAAACAAACCTTGAGTAAAGGGTTCTAATACGTGCCAACCGTGTTCTCCTGTCAAGACACCGATCAAGAGACTACCAACTAGGAGAAAAACTGAACTATTAAGAAATGCTTCTTGCAAAACTTCCGGCCACGATAAGTCCCGCTTTCCATCGGCGGCGAATATATTCACCAAAATTAGACCAACTATAATCGCTGGGGATTCCATCAGGGCAAGGGCTGCCACCATGTAACCATCAAAAGTAATGCCAAGCTCAGTTAAAAAAGCGCTAGCTGTAATGAAGGTGACAGCGCTGATAGAACCGTAGGTTGCGGCGATCGCAGCCGCATCGTAAGTATCCAATTTCCACTTCAGGATAAAAAAGGTGTAAATTGGCACAACACAAGCCATCATCATTGCTGCTGCCAGTGTTAGAATTACTTCCTGAGTTACACCGCTTTTGATTAGTTCTACCCCTCCCTTAAAACCAATGGCAAACAGCAGATACAACGAAAAGAGTTTGGGAATTGGTGCAGGAATTTCTAGATCAGACTTGACAAAAACAGCAGTCATGCCTAAAAAGAAAAACAAGATTGGCGGATTCAAAATATTGGATACAATTAAGCTGATATCCATATCCACCCCTTTTTGTATTGGTTAAACCTGAAATTAAAGAAATTTTTCATCTTTAAAAATTTAACGGTTGAATCATGATGTATCGTGTATTGCTACCCAATGTCAATTGGATACTCAAGGAGTGAATAGTCCTATTGGTGACAATACTTATTAGTTAGGTATTAAACAGGGTCAATCGCAGAAAAAGTTAGAGCTTGCCCAGCATTTTTTGATGTTAGATTCCCCGTCGCTGATCTTACGACGAAACGTGTAAGAAGAACTGACGATCAACCTATGTAGCGTAGAAAAAATTAACGTATTGTAGGGGCAATTTATAAATTGCCTTGACACAAATTATATAGGTTTGAAAATTTTTGGCGTAAATCCTGTAAAGATAATGCTCGCTCAAATTGCGCTCGATTAGCAGTAATCTAGGCTTAATCGTCAAGACAGCATCAAATTTTCAGGAATACAATCAATCATGCAATCAACAAAGATTAGGCTGTACGATTTGGCAGGGGCTGAAGACAATCGCCGTTTTAGTCCTAACTGTTGGCGCGTGCGCCTGGCTCTACTCCATAAAGGATTGCCCTTTGAAACTGTACCTTGGCGTTTTACTGAAAAGGAAACTATTGCCTTCTCAGGACAGGGTAAAGTGCCAGTAATAGTTGATCGCGAGCAAGTTGTTTACGATTCCTGGGCGATCGCTCAGTATCTGGAGGAGAATTACCCTAAGTACCCATCACTATTTGGTGGAGAAGTTGGAAAGTCGTTATCCAGATTTACTACTGATTGGGTGGAAGCAGTACTCAATCCTGAAATCGTGCGATTGATTATCACAGATATTTATTCGCACCTCCACGAAAAGGACAAAGACTACTTCCGCCAAACACGCGAAAAGGCTTTTAGTGCAACATTGGAGGTAATTTCTGCCGACCGGGAACAACGAGTTTTCACCTTTCGTAATAGCCTAACCCCACTGCGTCGAACTCTCCAGCACCAAGGCTTCCTAGCTGGACAAGCACCAGCTTGGGCAGATTATGTGGTGTTTGGCTCTTTTCAATGGGCACGTAGCGTTAGCCCATTTCCCTTACTTGTAGGAGATGATCCCATTTTTAGCTGGCGCGATCGAATGCTTGATACTTTTGATGGCGAAGCTCGTAAGGTTTTAGCTTATGAATAGCATTCTGGTTAAGAATATTGCCAATCTTTATTAACCAAGTTTCGTTAAGATATTGTAACCTGGGCAATAGCAACTCTCTATTGATGTGACGCCAGGCAATCGCTTTTTCACATCCATGACAACAACCATCGACTTTCTCAGTCACCTTAACCCTAGCCAACGTCAAGCCGTCGAACATTACTGCGGCCCGTTGCTAGTTGTTGCTGGCGCAGGTTCCGGTAAAACACGAGCGCTGACTTATCGCATTGCTAATCTAATTCTGAAACACCGCGTTGATCCAGAAAATATCCTGGCGGTTACTTTTACCAATAAAGCCGCGCGGGAAATGAAAGAACGGATTCAACGGCTGTTTGCTGAACAACTGGCAATGAAACAACACGGCCAGCGATTGGATTTGTTGACAGAATACCAACAAACCCAATTGCGATCGCAAGTTTACAAAAACACGATCAAAGATTTGTGGTGTGGCACTTTCCACAGTCTATTTTCTCGCATTCTCCGCTTTGATATTGAAAAATACGTAGACGAAAAAGGACGCAAGTGGAATCGCAATTTCTCTATCTTTGATGAATCAGATGTAATCAGTCTAATCAAAGAACTCGTTAATAAAGAGCTAAATTTAGACGATAAGAAGTTTGACGCCCGCTCTGTCCGCTACGCTATTAGTAACGCGAAAAACCAAGGTTTATCACCCCAAGAATTTGAGCAAGATCAACCCAATTATCGCGGAAGGGTGATTGCCCAAGTTTACAATTTATATCAAGATAAGTTAGCACAAAACAACGCTCTCGACTTTGACGATCTTATTCTTGTACCTACGAGATTATTTCAACAAAACGAGCAAGTATTAGGTTACTGGCATCGCAAATTTCGTCATATTCTCGTAGATGAATATCAGGATACTAACCGTACTCAGTATCAACTTATTAATTTATTAGTTACTAATGGCGAAACCAAAAAGAGCGAATGGCAATGGGAAAATCGCTCAGTTTTTGTTGTCGGTGATGCAGATCAATCAATTTACAGCTTTCGGATGGCAGATTTCACCATCTTGCTGGGATTTCAGGAAGACTTTGGTGATGGTTTGGTAGATGATGACACCCGGACGATGGTTAAGCTAGAAGAAAACTATCGTTCTTGTGAAAACATTCTGCAAGCAGCTAATGAATTAATTGAAAATAACACCCAACGGATTGATAAAGTCCTGAAAGCGACGCGGGGAACGGGTGAGCAGATTACTTGTCACAAAGCCGATGAAGAACTTGCAGAAGCGGCATTTGTAATTAATCAAATTAGCACTTTAGAACAGCAGAATCCAGAGTTAAACTGGGGTAGTTTTGCCATACTTTATCGGACAAATGCCCAATCTCGTCCCTTTGAAGAATTGTTGGTGAAATATCAAATTCCTTACACAGTTGTGGGGGGAATGAGGTTTTACGATCGCAAAGAAATTAAAGATGTCGTCGCTTATTTAAGAGCGATAAATAACCCAGCCGATACAGTCAGTTTATTGCGAGTTATCAATACTCCCCGGCGGGGAATTGGCAAAACCACTATTGACGCTTTGATGAACGCATCTCAGCAATTAGGGACAACTTTGTGGGAAATACTCAGCGATGAGACATCAGTTAATACATTAGCTGGACGGGCAACAAAAGCTGTCAATAACTTTGCCGCAATGATTAGCCGTTGGCAAGGACAAGTCGCTACGCTTCCGGTAACTGAGGTTTTGCAAGGAATATTAGAAGATTCTGGTTACGTTCAAGACTTGATGAATCAAGGCACAGATGAAGCCACAGATCGGGTACAAAACGTTCAGGAACTTTACAACGCCGCCCTGCAATTTCAAGAAGAAAATGAAGAAATTTCCCTGCGAGACTTTCTGAGTAGTGCCGCTCTTAGTTCCGATTTAGATAACTTAAAAGAAGGACAGACAGCCGTTTCTTTGATGACTTTGCACGCTTCCAAAGGTTTGGAATTTCCCGTAGTATTTTTGGTGGGATTAGAACAAGGGCTATTTCCCGGCTACCGTTCCCTAAGCGATCCCGCATCTTTGGAAGAAGAACGGCGCTTGTGTTATGTGGGGATTACTCGTGCCCAAGAAAGGTTGTATTTATCACATGCACGGGAACGCCGTTTGTATGGTTCTCGTGAACCTGCGATGCGATCGCAATTCCTCGACGAATTACCAGAAGAATTATTATCTACCAAACGCGCGAGTCGTCAAAGTTATACCAAAAGTGCCTCTACTTCTAGTGAAAAACAAGACGCAACCCAGAATTGGCAAGTAGGCGACAGAGTATTACACAAAACTTTTGGTCTTGGTGAAATCACTCATGTCTTCGGAACAGGTAATAAAATGTCTGTAGCAATTAAATTTGCCAGTTTGGGACAAAAAATTGTTGACCCAAGAGTAGCACAGTTGCAAAAAATTTGAAAACAAAGCCACAGATCCCCAACTTTTTTGAAAAGTTAGGGATCTTGTTTTTCATATTTCAATTTCTTCAAAGTGTTCAACAGTAGGAAAAGGCTCATAAAAATGATGCAGAAGTTTTTTCCACTCTTGATACTCAGCAGAATTTCTAAATCCGACAGTATGAGATTCTAAAGTTTGCCATTTTACAAGTAATAAATATTTTCTTTCGACTTCTATACATCTATGCAATTCATGGGATAAATATCCATCCATTGAGGAAATAATTTTAGAAGCTTCTTTGAAAGCAGCTTCAAAATCAGATTCTAAACCGGCTTTAACATGAAGCATTACAGCCTCAAGAATCATATAGTCTTTGGTGAGAATTAAAATAATGTTAACGCGATGTGCAACTTAATATTCTGACCTCTCTTTTTTTAGGCTATCCATTACCCGTGGTTAGTTGTTTTGTTGCTAAACCGCCAAGTCATTATTATTGCAGCGATCGCCAAACCAATAGCTAGTCCCCACCAAAGACCAATAGCTCCATACCCCGATGAGATTCCAAAAGTATAACCAGTCAATAAACCAACGCACCAATAAGCAAAAATACCAATCAACATCGGAATTCGAGTGTCTTTGAGTCCGCGTAATGCTGCCCCCGCAGTAACTTGCACACCGTCAAATATTTGAAAAATCGCTGCCACTCCCAGCAATTTGACTGCGAGGACAACCACATCTGCATTGTTTGGATCGTTAATGTCAATATAAAGAGAAATAATTGACTTTGGTACTAACCAAAATGTCATGCCTACTATACCCATAGATAGAACTGCAATAGCAATACCTACATATCCAGCCAGACGAGCAGCAAGCAGTTCATTTTGTCCAACTAACTGCCCAACACGTACTGTTGTCGCTAGAGAAATGCCTACTGCCATCTGGAATGATATCGAAATTGTTTGTAAAGCAATTTGATGGGCAGCAAGAGCGTTTGTTCCTAATTGTCCTATTATGAAAGTAACAACGGTGAACAGTCCCCCTTCGACTGCAATCAGCCCCCCAATGGGCAATCCAACCTGAAAAATCTCACCAATGATCCGGCGATGCTCTAGGGAAAAAGCTTTTTTAGATAAAGGTCGAAAAATACCGTAAACTGCAAAGCGAGGCTGATTACATATATAAACTATCAAAGCAACAAACATACTCCAAAGTGAGAATGTGCTTGCCCAACCGATACCAGCTAAACCCAGTGCAGGGAATCCCAGTTTGCCAAACATCAGCACATAGTTAGCTGTGAAGTTGAGCAGAGTACCCAAAACCACAGTTACCATCACTAATTTCGGTTGAAATAGAGCAGCAAGAAAGCTTTTAAGTACTGCAAAGCCTAAAGCAGGAATAAAACCGAGTGCGATCGCTCTTAAATAAACCTCTGTTAGTGCTACTGTTTTAGCATCCTGCCCTAGTAGAAGTAGTAAAGTACTTCCATTGTAAATCAGCAATGCAGTTGGTATTCCTAGTACCAGAGATATCCCTAGTCCAAGCCGGACAATTGCACCAACTTTTTCTCTATTGCCAGTCCCGTATGCTTGGGCAGCTAACGGACTGACAGCAGAAAGAATACCACTAACGATCAACAGACAAAAACTAAAGAGAACAACTCCCAAACCTCCAGATGCAATAGTCTGACTTCCCAACCAGCCCATCATTACCGTATCCACAAAACCAGTTGCAGATTGAGCCAATTGTGCTGCTGCTAAAGGTACGGCTAACACAAGAGATTTTTTAACTTCAGAAAACATATACTTATAACCCGATGTTAAGAACAAAGGGTTTTTTCCAAATCTAAACCCATATTCAGAAGATGCTTACTGCTCCTGTGAACTTCAATATATCTTAATGGAGTAAGAGGATTCGCGTTACAGTCTTACGGAGGAAAGACTAACGGGAGATGAATTGCAACTAGGTAAAAACACCTCTGCCCTGGCGAATGGAATAGAGCCTCCGGCACGCTGACGCGTAGCTTTCTTCTTTGTAGGAGTACGCGGCTATACAAACAAAACCCACGGAGGTGGGTTTCAAGTTCTTCGAGTCCGCGTAGGCAGACAACTCTTAGAGACGCACTCGCGTTCGTTTGTGTAGCCGTAATTTCTAATCGCTTGGTATATTTGCTTTTTGTAAAAGTATTTTATATAGCATCTGATGCTTGGTACGATTCTAAAATATTGTTGAGTGCAGAAGGAAGTTCTTGCTGAGTCATCTAACTAAGCTGATTTTAATTGAATAATACCTTTATCAAAAACGCGATTATTAGTACCGATCGCACTTACTTCTATTCTATCTGGATACACCTCATACGCCGCAAAACTCAGCTTCTCGGCAGAATGCTCTGTCCATTCCGAACGCCCTACAGGACGAATACCTGCACCAGCACCAGTAACTAGATAAGTCGTTCCATTAATAGCACGAGTGCGTTCATAACTATGGTCGTGGCCATTGATGTAGAGTTGAACGCCGTATTTTTGAAACAGAGGAGTGAAGGTTTTAATAAAATTTTGATTTACTCCGTAGTGACCAGATGAATAAATTGGATGATGGCCAAATACAACTTTCCAAGGAGCTTTACTAAGACTTAATTCTTTTTCTAACCAAGGTAACTGGTTTTTCCAATCAGCATTACTGTTAGTATCTAAAGCAAAAAATTGTACTTGATTACGTTTAAATGTATAGTAACGCTTTCCCTTCATATTAAAGCCAGCATACTTGACTTGTGGCTCACCATTTTCAGTACGAATATCGTGATTACCTAAACAAGCCTGAAATTTCACACCTTGCTTGAGTAAAAATTGATAGGGACGCTCAAAAACTGCATTAATTTTTTCGATTTCGCCGTTGTTGTAAATGTTATCTCCAGCTAAAACAACTAAATCATAAGGATTTTGCCTGTGATAAAAATTCATTGCCCCAGCCACGGCATACTGTCCTTTAGCGCCAGTCCCTGTATCAGCCACAGATACAAAACGTAATAACAAGTCTTTTTTAGCTGGGTTGGCGGCTATAGCTGTTGTTAAATCGGTAATATCAGCAGTTTGATGATTTTGATGAAACGTCCAGCCGAAAAATCCTGCACCAATGGCGCTGACACTACTTAAAAATAAAAATTGACGGCGTTTTAGGTTCATAACTCACCAAATTTAATAAATAGTCAGTTTAGCTGAAGCAATGTGCAATGTAGTGATACATTAAGGCAAAAGAAGGCAGCACCAGTAATAATGTACGTTGTTTGTCTTTGATTCGCTGCTTTTGGTGAAAGTTCCATGTCACAAGACAATCAGTCAAAACCGACGGATGAGCAGGTAACTCAACCTCCCCAAAAACCTTACCAGAGAGTTCAGCCAATTTGGAAGGCTAAAATTATCCAACTTCTCCGAGGGACAATTGGGGTTTTAGAAACAACGGTGGAAAAACTGGAGACAGCACCCCCACCTGGTACTGAGGAAACACCTAGTTTTTTCCAGCAACTTCAGTTGCGATGGGGCGGGCTGTTAAGGACAATCCGCTTGTTTTTACCATCAAATTTGTCAACAAAGTTATCAGATACAGCTTTGACGGGAATTGTTACTGGAATTGCTGTAATTCTCGTTTGGACCACTGCAACTGTCTTTACTAGTAAACCTACTGAAGTAGCAACAATCCCACCGATTGAAGAGGTTCCTACACCGACACCAACCATAACTACTCCACCGGAGTTAGTTGCACCAGAACCGCAGCCGCCACAGCCACCAGAGGAAATTACACCACCGCCAGAAGTACAAACTCCGCCACCACCGGAACCAGAACCAATTCCCACGCCAACGCCAACCCCGACACCAACCATAGAATTAACACCAGAACAAGCCTTGATTGCAGCTATTGAAAATCAGGTAGCTGAAATTAGCGATCGCATTGCCTCTGGTCTGATAAAGTCAATTCAAGCCAACTTCCGCACGAGTAACTTGACTGTCAAAATTAGTGATGATTGGTACACTCTCCAAGAATCTCAGCAGGACAAACTAGCTGCGGAGATATTACAACGCTCTCAAGAACTTGATTTTACCCATTTAGAAATTATGGATTCCCAAGATAGGCTGATAGCGCGTAACCCAGTTGTTGGTACTGAAATGGTTATTTTTAAACGGCAAACAGCAAGTTAAAATAATTCGTAATTCGTAATTCGTAATTCGTAATTCTGACGTTTAACTTTAAGTATTTATGTTAGACAACGTTTCGCTATTGCTTCAAGCTTGTGAAAACTTAAACATCAACTACGAAATTATTCATCCTACTCAAAACTTAATCAAAATCAAACTGAATAGTAAACTGCATTATTTTTGTAATTATAGTACTCCGTTAATTAATCAAGCAGTAGCACAAATCATCAAAGATAAAGAATACACTTACCATATTTTAAAGCAAAAAATTAAACTTCCTCGGACAGTAGGTTTTCTTTCCCCTTTTTGTGATCTTCAGTATAAGATTTATTTAAAATTCCCAAGCTTGAAAGATATTATATTAGAAATAAAAGATAAATTTGAAACACCTATTATTGTTAAAAGGAATTCTGGCTCTGGTGGACACAATGTGTTTTTATGTCAGAATCAAGATGAAATTGAAAATGCTTTAAAAGAGATTTTTAATATAAATGAAAAAAAGTATGATTACGTTGCGATCGCTCAAGAATTTATTCACATTAAATCTGAATATAGAGCGGTTTTCTTAAATAAAGAATTAGTTTTACTCTATGAAAAAGATAAAAATAATGCCAAATTTTTAGGTAATCTAAGTCCTTTACATTGGGATGGTGCAAAAGCCAAATATATCAATGATCCACAGATATTGTCAGAGATTGCCAATTTTGCTAAACCAATTTTTGACGAATTAGACCTTGATTATGCTGGTTTAGATATAGTCTTAGATCGAGATAACCAATATTGGTTGATTGAAGTCAATTCTAGTCCAAATTATACTATTTTTACTAGAGACAATGGAGAGGAGCCTGTACTGAAGATTTTTGAAAAAATGCTTATTAGCCTAGCTTCAAATTGAATAAAAACTCCACGCCACTTGCGGGATAGAGTTTCCCGCCGACTTCCATAAATCATCAAAAAGACGCGATAAATCGCCGTCTCTACAAAATACCGATTATTGTAAAGACGGCGATTCATCGCGTCTCTTGCTTAACTCCTAACTCACCATTCTCATTCCCTGAGTTGGTATCCATACCGTAAAAATTGAACCAATACTTACAGTTGATTCTACTTCAATTCGTCCTCGATGGAGTTCCACGAGTTGTTTAGTTAAAGCCAGTCCTAGTCCAGTGCCTTCGTAGCGGCGGCGATAGGGTGTATCGAGTTGTTGAAATTTCTCAAACAGTAATGGTAATTGTTCATCAGCAATGCCGATCCCAGTGTCTTCCACTTGAAAAATAGCGGTATCATCTTCCACCCAAAGACGTAAGGTTACGCTGCCACTTTCGGGGGTAAATTTAATCGCATTAGTTAACAGATTCGAGAGAATTTGTTCTACTCGTTCGGCATCGGCGGTAAAGCGATCGCGCCTGGGATCGATTTGCAAATCAAGGTTAAGATTAATTTGTTCGCTTGTTGCTTTTTTTCGCAGTGACTCTACAGCATTTTCAGCAACATTCACTAAAGAAAATTCCGAAATATTTAAAGCTGTCTTACCAGCCTCGATTTGCGATAAATCGAGGATGTCATTAATCATTTCTAATAAATGTTCTCCACTGTCGTGGATTGTTTGTAAATAACCCCGTTGTCGTTGACTTAATTCACCCAAAGGCCAATGTAACAACGTAGATGACATCCCAATGACATAAGTTAAAGGTGTGAGCAATTCGTGACTGATAGTAGCTAGAAATTCACTTCTGATCCGGCTAGCAGCTTCGGCGGCGAGGAGGGCATCTCGTAGGGCCCTTGTGTGTTCAATAACTCGTTGTTCGAGAGATTGTTTTTCTTGGGTGAGCGTTTGCATTAACTCAGCTTGGTGAATTGCGATCGCTAATTGTTCTGCGATCGCAGTCAACAAGTTTTTTTCACTCTCATTCCACTGGTGGGGATTATCGCACTGATGAGCAATTAGCAATCCCCACAGTTTGTCCTCAAACATAATTGGTGCAGCCAACTTAGCCCGAACTTGGCATTCCCTTAAAAAATGCAACAAACACTCTTCTAGAGCATAAGTTTTTTCGACATCATCCACAGCTAAGGTAAAGCCTTGGCGATACTTTTCCCAACATTGAGAGGTTCGGATAAAGCAATTTCTTTCCGTGTAATTCAATACCGATGTAATAGCATCTGTAGCACGGGCTTCATAGACAATATAACCTCCATAATTTTTGCCGTCTTCTATTAATGGTTGATTATTTACTGACACAAAAGGTGAGTATTTACCGTTCTTCTCGTGTATAGAAAAATTGTTTTCGGAAGGTTCCCCAACCGACAGTTCCATACCTGTTACCAGGGCGGTTCCGAAGGGAATAGTGTCAGACTGGTATTGTTGAGCCTTGGTTTTAGAACCTTCAAATTTATAGATTACTAATCTGTCTAATTCCAGAAACTCACGCACTTGTGTAATTGCTGTTGCCATAATCACCGACAAATCTAGGCTTTTGCGGATCTGCGTTGTTACCTGATTCAACAGCCGTTCTTGGGATATCTGTTTTTTTAAAGCATCTTCCACTGGCTGACAGATATAAATTGTCGGCGCAGTTGAGCTTGGAAGTGTTATTATTTCTTGGTTTGGCTGAGTTAAGAGATATTCTAATAACAACAGCGAGAATTGACTTTGGAGCGTGGCATCATTGGGGCGAATAATTTGGCGATAGCCTTCGAGATTTTGGTGAGTAGAGGAATCGCACTCAAACAAGTCTCTCAATTCGTAGACAAATGTTGCGATCGCCTCCAAATTAAATGTCAAACTAGCATTCAGCGCTGAGTAAATTCCTTGCTCTCCTTCCTCCAACTCTCCTACCAAAAGCGCACTAAACTGCTCAGAAACCACCAACGTAAACCTTTGCCTTTGCCATTCTACAGGTATGCAAATCCGCATCAACACAGCTTCTGTCAGTATCAGAGCGGCACTTCCCACCGTTTGAGCCATCTGTTCCAACAATTCCCCAAGCTGATTAAATACAACAATAGGCAAGGTTCGAGAAAAGCTCAAATCAGGAGAACTAAGCATTTTTAATCATTACTGGTAAGAGGGAGCTGAATGCAAGGAAAAAGTTTGTTTTGATTGTGCAATAACCATATAGTTTAAGACGGTAATACAGCATTATGCATCGTACAAGTAGCATATCGGGTGGATGGAATCAGTCAGAGGGCTTAATTTTTCTAGAACAAACTCCAGCGCCTTTCGTGTTAATTACGGCTGCTGATACCGACATTCAAACTTTGGCAGTTGCGGTGACAAAATTACCTACAAGCTTTCCTGCATTAAGAGTCGCCAATCTCTTGCAGTTACAGCAACAGTTAAGCATAGATACTTATGGTGAGCAAGTTTTGGAACTTGCCCAAGTAATTATTTTGCGCCTGTTAGGAGGACGTTCATACTGGAGTTATGGCTTAGAAGTAGTGCAAGAAATTGTACAACGTAATGGTAGAACCCTCATTGTAATGCCAGGGGACGACGCTTTTGATCCCGACTTAATTTCTCAGTCTACCGTGCCTGTAAGTATTGTTAATCAGGTATGGCAGTATTTCAGCGAAGGCGGCGTAGAAAATTTCGTTAATGCTCTGCAATTTATCTCTGATACTTGCCTGTTAACTGCATATAATCCTGCGCCACCCCGTTCAGTTCCGCGTGTGGGATTGTATGAATGGGGAGTGGGGAGTGGGGAGTGGGGAGTAGGGGCAGGGGGAGTAGGGGGAGTAGGGGAGGCAGGGGAGCAGGGGAGCAGGGGAGAGTTAGAACTGGGTTCATCCACCTCGGAACCTCAAAGTTTACAATCGCCAATCTCTCCTCAATCTCCACTCCCCACTCCCCACTCCCCACTCCCCAAAATCGGCATCCTTTTCTACCGCGCCCATTATTTAGCGGGAAATACCAAGGTAATTGATGCTTTATGCCAAGCTTTGGTACAGAAAAATTTACAGCCTGTGCCAGTGTTTGTTTCCTCATTGCGTGAACCCGATGTTCAGGTTGAGTTAAGTGAATTTTTTCAACCCAAAGAAGCTGAATCAATAGCTGTGCTGTTGAATACCACTAGTTTTTCTCTAGCACGCTTGGAAAGCGAAACACCCCAAACTGAACTGTGGGAAAAATTAGATGTGCCTGTGTTGCAGGTGATCCTCAGTGGCGGATCAATTGAGCAGTGGGAGTCACAGTTTCAAGGGCTTTCTCCCCGCGATATTGGCATGAATGTGGCGCTACCTGAAGTAGATGGGCGGATTATTACGCGTGCTGTATCTTTTAAAGCCGTGCAAACTCGTAATCCCCATTTAGAGACAGATGTGGTAATTTATGAACCAGTGAGCGATCGCATCGAGTTCGTTGCTAAACTAGCAGCAAATTGGGCGCGTCTGCGTTCCAAACCACCCCAAGAACGGCGAATTGCCCTAATTCTGGCAAACTACCCCAACCGGAATGGACGGCTTGCTAATGGTGTGGGACTGGACACTCCAGCTAGTTGTGTAGAAATCTTGCAAGCTTTACATCTGGCTGGGTATGAAGTAGAAAATCCACCTGCTCAAGGAGACGAGTTGATTCAGCGGTTGACAGATGGCGTCACAAATGATCCGGAAGGTCGAGAATCGCTTCCGGTAAACCAAAGTGTTTCTTGGGAAGACTATCAAGAATATTTCGCTTCATTACCGCCAGCAGTTCAACAAGGTATTAGTGAAAGGTGGGGAATAGGGCATGGGGCATGGGGCATGGGGCATGGGAAGAAGGGAGATGAAGGTAATAACCAATGCCCAATGCCCAATCCCCAATGCCCAATCCCCGTTCCCGGAATTCAACTCGGCAACGTCTTTGTCGGAATTCAGCCAGCAAGAGGTTATGATAATGACCCCAGTTTGAATTATCATGCGCCGGATTTAGAACCAACTCATGCTTATTTAGCTTTCTACTATTGGGTAAGAGAATGTTTTGGTGCTGATGCTGTAGTTCATGTAGGGAAACACGGAAATCTAGAATGGCTACCGGGTAAAAGTGTGGCTTTATCGAGTAATTGTTATCCAGAAGTAGCTTTTGGCGCACTTCCACACCTGTACCCGTTTATTGTGAATGACCCTGGTGAAGGTTCCCAAGCCAAACGTCGCGCTCAAGCTGTGATTATAGATCACCTCACGCCGCCAATGACTCGTGCGGAACTCTACGGTTCTTTGCAACAGTTGGAAAATTTAATTGATGAGTATTATGAAGCGGACAGTTTAGATCCTTCGCGTTTGCCAGTAATTCGCGATCGCATCCACGAACTGGTGATCAAAGAAAATCTCCATCTAGATTTAGGAATCCAAAATGAAACAGAAATTTTTAAGTCTGAATCCTTAATTTTGAATTCCATTGGTGGCTATCTGTGTGAACTGAAAGAAGCCCAAATCCGCGACGGGTTACACATTTTTGGGCAATGTCCCCAAGGAAGGCAGTTACGAGATTTAATAGTAGCGATCGCTCGCATACCCAATCGCCATTCTTCAGGTATTACCCGTGCGATCGCTCAAGATTGGGGACTAGACTTCGATCCCCTCACAGCCGATTTGTCAATGCCTAGTGGCGAATACTCAATAGTCAATGGCACACAATGCCGTACCCTCGGTGATATCGTCGAAGTCCTAGAAGAACACGCCGCCCTCCTAGTAGAACAACTAATAAATCAAAACTCTTGTAGAGACGCGATTCATCGCGTCTTTGCTGAGGAGGAAAACGCAATCCATCGCGTCTCTACCTGGATACGCGATCGCCTCCTTCCCGCCTTACAAAAAACCGATCAAGAAATCACCCACTTATTACACGGACTCGATGGCGGTTACGTCCCCAGTGCCCCATCTGGCGCACCTACACGCGGCCGCCCAGAAGTTCTACCAACCGGGAGAAACTTTTATTCTGTTGATATTCGCGCCATTCCCACAGAGACAGCTTGGGATATCGGTAGAAAAGCTGCTGAAACCCTCGTGGAATATTACACTCAAGAAAATGGCGAGTATCCCAAAACACTAGGTTTATCATTGTGGGGAACAGCCACCATGAGAACAGGCGGCGATGATATTGCCGAGGCGTTAGCTTTACTCGGAGTTCAACCTGTGTGGGATGGTGCAGCGCGGCGAGTAGTTGATTTTGAAATTTTGCCCTTAGCGATTTTGGGACGGCCCCGTGTAGATGTCACCTTACGGATTTCGGGATTCTTCCGCGATGCTTTCCCCAACTTAATTGACTTATTTGATCAAGCGGTATCAGCAGTAGCAGACTTAAATGAACCGCCAGAACAAAATCCTCTAGCGGATGCAGTTCGCCAAGAAACTGATTTGTGGACAAGCCAAGGATTAAGTGTAGAAGAAGCCGTGGTGCGATCGCAGTATCGCATCTTTGGTTCTCGCCCAGGTGCTTACGGTGCCGGACTTCAAGGTTTAATCGAATCGCAAAACTGGACAGATGACGAAGATTTAGCCCGCGCCTACATTAACTGGAGTTCTTACGCCTACTCTTCGGGAAACTTGGCAGGGGAGCAGGGGGGCAGGGGAGCAGGGGGGCAGAAATTCTTCCTAACCCCCAGTCCCCAATCTCCAATCCCCAATCCCCAATCCCCAATACCGAAGCCTTCGAGCAACGCTTGTCTCAAATGCAAATTGTCTTACATAATCAAGATAATCGTGAACACGACCTACTTGATTCCGATGATTATTACCAATTTCAGGGTGGCTTAACCGCAGCGGTGCGTTCTCTACAGGGAAAAAATCCCCAAACCTATTTTGGTGATAATTCTATACCCGCCCAACCACGCGTTCGCCAACTGAAAGAAGAAATTGCACGAGTGTATCGTTCTCGCGTAGTTAATCCTAAGTGGATTGCAGGAGTCATGCGCCACGGATACAAAGGTGCTTTTGAAATGGCAGCGACGGTAGATTTTTTATTCGCCTATGATGCAACAGCTAAATGTGTCGAAGATTATATGTATCAAGGCATAGTAGAAGCTTACTTGATCGATCCAGTTGTGTCAGAATTTATTCAGGAAAAGAATCCTTATGCTCTGCGTGATATTGCTGAAAGATTATTAGAAGCACACAAGCGCAATTTGTGGGAGGATGTAAATATAGAAACATTAGAAGCTTTGAGGAACCTAGTACATCAAGCTGAAGCAGTTATCGAAGAAAAATCAATGGTGTAGGAAAGAAATATGGAAAATCTTGCGTATTTGCACCTAGCTTTCGCCTACGAAGACAGCATACCCAGTGAATTGGTACCCCTCAGTTCTTTGTTTAACAAAGCAGCTGCACCAGACTGGAAACGGCTTTCTGGTAGGGCTTGGAAGTATATGTTGCCCCTTGCTCTGTCTTTGTCCATTCTTGGCGCAGTTACCAGCGTCATGGCATTGCAAAAAGGCGATCAAGGTCCTTCTGTCAGAAATCTACAACAAAAGTTGAAAACAGCAGGTTTTCATCAAGCTCCAGTCACCCAAGTATATGACGTATCCACAGAAGCAGCTGTGCGGCGCTTCCAAAAGGCCGCTGGTTTACCAGTGGATGGCATTGTTGGAGCAAGCACCCTGCAAAAATTAGAAAGGTGGCAAGCTAAAAAGCCCAGTACTACGACTACACAAGCTAAAAAAACCACTGCTGTAAGTACACAAGCCAAAAAGCCCAGCACTACTAGTCCAACTAGTTCAGCCACCAACAAACGCCGTAATCCCAACTACCTTGCTAAGGGGGATGAAGGTGAAAATGTCAGGGCTTTACAAGAACGGTTAAGAGTCGCAGGCTTTTATTACGGGAACGCTACGGGGGTATTTGGCCCAATTACCGAAGAAGCTGTCAAGCGGTTCCAAGATGCTTATAAATTAAGCGTTGATGGCATTGTTGGCCCAGCAACATTAGGTAAATTGCCGGGAGTTGGCATCGGTAGTGGAGAAGAGGCTCCCAAAAAGGTAGTCAATCGAGATAAACTCCGTGTAGGCGATCGCGGTGAGCCAGTTAGAATCATTCAAGAACAATTGATCCAGGCAGGATATTTAGAGGGAGAGCCAAATGGCTACTATGGTCCCTACACTGCCGATGCTGTAAAGAGATTCCAGGCAGCTAATTATTTGGCAGCAAGTGGCGTTGCTGGCCCAACTACGCGAGCTAAGTTATATAGCTCAGTTAATACTGCTAGCAAAAGCGAATTTAATACCCTGGAAATCCAAACGCGACTACGGGAACGGGGTTTTTATAAAGGCAAGCTGAACGGTGTGATGGCAGATGACACCAAAAAAGCGATTAAACAAGCCCAGGAATTCTACGGCATTAGCCTCAAGGATCTTAAGAGCGGACGCTTTTAACATCCGCTTTGGTGTTGTTAGTATCACTTACCAACTGGTTGCTTGCCTCCAGTAACAGCAAATTACGAACTGCTCAAAATTCCATTTATTTGGTTAATTTGAGTAGTTTTGTTTTTTATCTACTCAAGTGCTAAAGCGGCATTAATGCCCGTTGGCACTTGGGACACACTGCATGGATAGTCATTTGACAATCAAGCAGGTGAAAACCTTCTTTTTGAGCGGTTTTTGAGCCAATTTTTAAAATTGAGTCATTTTTAAACTCAATAGTTGAGTTACATCTAACACAAATTAAGTGATGGTGATGATGAGGATAGGGCTGGTTGATCTCATAATGCTTATGTCCCTCGCCCAGTTCTAGTTCCCGTAAAATTCCCATCCTTGCCATCAACTTCAAAGTCCGATAAATAGTTGACAGACTGATCCCTTCACCATCAGTTTCTAGCCGATGATAAAGATCCTCCGCACTCAGATGTTCACCTTGCGGAAGTTCTTGAAAAATGTGTAAAATTGTTTCGCGCTGGGGAGTTAATCGCCAGCCTCGTTCGTTCAGTTCTGCCTTGAGTGAAGTAGTTGTGTAGACAGTCATACTAATATTTCTCAACAAAGCTCGTTAATTGAGAATATAACAAATCTTGGGAGCAATTTGCAACAATCATTGCCTATTGAGAATATATGTTAAATATTTAAGAACAATTCATCAAATCTTGATCAAAATTCAAATAATTAGCTGTAGTGCATTTAATTTACATACAGCTAATAGTTAAGATACTTGTAACGATTGCATCCCTTGACTTTGAATTTTGAATAAGTTAATTTGGAATTGCCAAGTTGATCCCCACCTTCAAGATATCTGAGCAAAGGTGTGTGAAACTTTTGTACAATTAAACGCTAATAATTTGCTATAAGCCTCTAAAAGGCTTTTGATCTGGGGATCAAATCAGCCCTATGTCCCTAGTCATTTGTCAATTGTAGTTTTCTAATGACAAATGACTAATGACAAATGACTAAGTTAGAGACTCCAAATAATCGCGGATAAGGTTGCGACGCTTGGGTTGGCGTAGCTTTTGCAAAGCCTTGGATTCTATTTGTCTGACTCGTTCCCGTGATAAATCCAGAGCGCGGCCAATTTCTGCTAAAGAATAAGGATGACCATCTGCCAAACCAAAGCGCATCAAAATTACATCGCGCTCCCGGCTCGTCAAATCTGACAGAAGATGATGCAAATCTCTTTGTAAAGATTCTCGCATTAACATTTCTTCTGGAGTTACACTGTCGGTTTCGAGTAATTCGCCTAACTCAGTGTCTTTATCTTTGCCTACCTTGGTTTCCAAAGAAACGGAGCGAGGAACCCGCAACAAAACTTCTCGTACTTGAGTAGGTGTCATCTCTAACTCAGTTGCTAAATCTTCTAGAGTCGGGGTGCGACCTTTTTCTTGAGCAATTTTGCGTTGAGCCTTTTTGATTTTGTTTAACTTTTCGGTAATATGAACCGGTAGGCGGATCGTGCGACTAGAAGTAGCGATCGCCCGTGTAATTCCCTGACGAATCCACCAGTAAGCATAAGTACTGAAGCGATAACCTTTAGTTGGGTCAAATTTTTCTACAGCCCGCTCCAAACCTAATGTGCCTTCTTGGACTAAATCCAACAATTCCAAACCACGATTTTGATACTTCTTAGCAACAGACACAACTAGGCGAAGATTTGCCTTAATCATGTGTTCTTTGGCTTGGAGTCCTTGGGACTGAATTTGCTCCAACTCTTCTACTGTCAACTTGGCAATTTCAGCCCAGCGACGTTTGCCATCTGCCAAAGTCGGTCTAAGATCCGCTACCATTATGCCAGCAGTGGCAGCCCACCTTTCCAAAGACGGGCGATGTCCTAGTTCTGAGGTCAAACGTTCTTGAACTTCAATTAACCTCTGATAAGGCGAAATTACTTCGTCCCCTTGCTTTGCAGCGTTAGCAAGTACTATCCGCATCCGCAAGTACCGCTGAACTTTTTGAGCTTCTGAAACCTCTTCATCCCGCCCTAACAAGCGAACCCGACCAATTTCTTGAAGATATAGGCGTACTAAATCTGTACTACGACGGTTAGTGTTAGCAGCAAAGTTAGCATTGTCAGCAGCAGCCATTTCTAGCTCCTGTAGGTCATCTACCGATAACTCACTCTCGTCAACCGTGAGATCCGAGTCCAAAGCCTGGCGGGACTTTTTGGTATTGTAGGGGGCATCTGCATAAAAAGATGTTGCTGGCATAAAGATCGTCTCAATGGCTCCAGGTAACAATAGATTTCGGTCAGCTTAGATTACGGTCAGCTATTCAACTGTTGCTATTGTTCCCGTGATTTACGATGAACTAACATAGTTGAAGGTTCCATTACAATTTTTTTTAGAAATTAACTGTAAGGGTTTCATTAGATACAGCATTACTGAACTTAATCGGCTGCTAAACTTTTGATTGAACCAATAGCTATTCAAATCCGCAGCTGGGCTTTAAATATTTAAACTACTTAGTTAACATTTCAACCTAGATGGTTTAAATAGTAACTTTTGTAACACAGTATAAACATCCTTCAGTGAATGTCATCTTTATAATTGGCATAGTCACCTTTACATGGCTACAAAAGTAATATCCTGACGATTTACCAATTTTTTCTCAGGATTATTTACGTATAAGTAGAACTAATAGATATTACGAAAGTGATTAGTCTTAACTGCAAAAATTCTATCTATACGGAGATAGAAGACGTAAAGATGCGTCCTCCTCCGTGCCACAATACTTCTCGGTTAAAGGGAAAAGGGGAAGGGGAAAAGGGAAAGAAAAAACCTTTAACCCAAACCCAGTAACCTTTTCCTAAAACTCGATTCCGAATTAAAAATGCACAAAGCCAGAAGTATTGCTCCGTCCTAGTCTTAAGCCGTCAATTTCAACTTTACAGACTACTTACTAGTGGTCTGGCAACCCAAAAATGCTGAATGAGGATTGGGTAAAGGTTAAAGCAGAAGGGATCAAAACCTTTCCCCATTGCCCTTTCCCCTTTACCCCGCCCTTTTGACTTCCGCCTTGCGGCGCTAGTAGTTGTACTCTGGCTTGATATCTCGCAGCATCAGTTCATCAAGGGCTTGTCGGGGTGTAACTTCACCCTCAAGTAAACGATAAACTTGCTCAGTAATTGGAACAGGAATGTTTTGTTGCTTGGCTCGTTGCATTAAAACCCGACAAGTGTTCACTCCTTCGGCGGTTCCTTGCAAATTTGCGAGAGTTTCTGTAAGTGAGTTACCACCAGCTAGCTGGTAGCCGACTTGGTAATTGCGACTTAAGGGACTATTGCACGTTGCTAATAAATCTCCAAGACCCGATAAACCATAAAATGTTTCCGTCTTCGCACCCCAGTTGTTGCCAACGCGAACCATTTCTGTAAGCCCACGGGTGACTAAAGCAGCTTTGGCATTGGTTCCCAGTTGTAAACCATCGCATACACCAGCTGCGATCGCAATGACATTTTTCAGCGTTCCCCCCAGTTCCACGCCCAAGGGATCAGGATTGGTATATACCCGAAAACGCCCAGAAGAAAATACTAACTGCACTACTTCCGCAGCCGTGGGAATATTACTGGCTACCACCGTGGCTGCTGGTAATTCTAGTTGAATTTCTTTAGATAAATTAGGCCCAGAAAGGACAACCACTGCATGGTTAGGAAATACTGTTTGCCAAATTTGGGACGGCGTGCAGGTGGTTTGGGGGTCTAAACCTTTCGTCGCCGTCACAAAAATTGTTTCTGGAGAAAGGGGGAAAGACTGGACTTGGAAAGCAACATCCCTTACACCAATCATTGAGATAGCAGATACGACTATTTGGACATCTTTTAAAACTGCTTCTATTTGGGAACTTTGACGCGACCACACGCGCACCTGATGACCATTGGCTGCGGCGAGATTTGCTAGAGATGCACCCCAAGCACCCGCACCCAGAATTGCTACAGATTTTGGATTATTCATTAATCGACAGTCTCCCCATGACCTAATCACCCCATCCTCTTAGCAATCTAAAATTTAAAATCTAAAATTGGCTGCGGGGATAACGTTCCATTAATTCTCTGACTTGTTCAGCATGATATGAGCTTCTTGTCAAAGGGGAAGAAACAACTTGTAAAAATCCTATTTCTTCACCGAATGTCTTCCAAGCAGCAAATTGTTCTGGGTTGATAAATTCATTTACTTGCAAGTGTTTTTGACTAGGTTGGAGGTATTGCCCAATTGTCAAAATGTCGCAATCTACATCTCGCAAGTCTTGCATGACTTGGCGAATTTCTACATCAGTTTCACCGAGTCCAACCATGATACCGGATTTGGTGTATGTGCTAGGAGAAAGTTGGCGAGTTCGGTGTAATAATTCTAATGTGCGATCGTAGTTTCCTTGGGGACGCACTCGGCGATACAGGCGTGGAACAGTTTCCGTATTGTGGTTTAATACCTCTGGCGCAGCTTGTAGAATCAACTCTAGAGCATTCCAATTACCACACAAGTCAGGAATTAGTACCTCAATTGTAGTGTTGGGTGAAACAGAGCGAACCGCATTAATACAGGCTATAAACTGAGACGCGCCACCATCTGCCAGATCATCTCGGTTTACAGAAGTGATCACAACATGGTTAAGTTTCATGCGGCGAACAGCTTCTGCTAGTCGTGCAGGTTCCGTGGGGTCTAGTGGTTTGGGTTTTTTCTCAAAATCAATATCGCAGTAGGGACAAGCGCGTGTACAAGCCGGGCCCATAATCAAAAACGTGGCAGTACCGGCATTGAAGCATTCACCAATATTTGGACAGGATGCTTCCTCACAAACTGTATTGAGAGCTAAATCCCGCAAAATATCTTTAACGTTACCAATGCGCTCACGCTGGGGTGCTTTTACCCGCAACCAGTCTGGTTTTACAGTCACAATCCGCTTTTACCACTAGAGTTATACAAATTTAATCGTAGCAAGCAAAGCCTTGGGTGAAGCGATCATCATATATTATATAGATGTAATTCTGTAATTTCGCACAGGTTGTGATATTCTTGATTTACAATGCCATCTTTATGGCGGGATGTGGCGCAGCTTGGTAGCGCACTTCGTTCGGGACGAAGGGGCCGCTGGTTCGAATCCAGTCATCCCGATTTTTGTAGAGCGACAAATTATTTGTCCGTGGCGACACATTATTTGTCAAAATTTATAGAGCGACAAATTATTTATCAACTGCTTTCCTATGGATTTAAATATAGCTGACTTTCTTTGAGTGGAGTAGGAGGCTCAGTTATAAGCTCACCATAATTCCAATATATCTGCAAACATTCAGGATAATCCCGAACGAAGTGCGCCTTTCAACCCTCCCAAAAAGCTTGCAATTTAAATAAAAATTCAATAATACTAGTAACTTATTCGTACACTGGATGGTTGTTGAAACAACCCACTTGTCCTGTGGTTTGCAAATACTGGTTCATCTTTCAACCCACCCCTAGCCGGGATGGTTGTTGAAATATCAATAAAGTATTAAGTAGCTGGACATACCGTTGCTACTTTCAACCCACCCCTAGCCGGGATGGTTGTTGAAACCTGGGATCGTGAAGAGCGTAGACATTTCTAGTCTCACTTTCAACCCACCCCTAGCCGGGATGGTTGTTGAAACTCAGATGAACCATCAGTTCCTCCTTTATTTGAACTTTCAACCCACCCCTAGCCGGGATGGTTGTTGAAACCTTTCCCTACAGAACTTACCACAGCAATAGGCTCTTCTTTCAACCCACCCCTAGCCGGGATGGTTGTTGAAACTCTACCCGTCTAGAACCCTTGTTATAAAAGCTTTCCATACACATAATTTGGCAGGTCTGCTTAAAAAGTCTCGAACTGAAAATTAAAAAACTAAATGCATTGACATACTAGTTTCTTAAGCCAAGACAGGATAAGGGTTTTAAAGTTTTGGCGGGACTCCAGGGATTTTGCCCCCGCTTTGACACGCCAAAAAAATATTTGGAGGGTTCCCCCGACGAAGGGGGTGATTCAGTAGCCACCACTGTGGTAATCCACACCGTTATGAATAACGACTATGGCTAAAAGCCTTACTTCTTATTGCTGGGAGCGCACCTATCCTGTCTTGCGACAGCAGCATCAGAAGCGGGCAGCTACCAGGGTCAGAAAGCATGACGGTCTGACAACCGCCAAACTAACCCAGATTTTTCACAGCACATTGGCTCAAAAGAGCATGAACTGCGGCGCTGTTATAAAAATATTATATTTTCTAGGTTCGGATTAGTGAATTAAATTTAAGCGGCTTGACGTTCTTGGTAAGCAAAGACGGCTAAATTTCCCGCTTTTTCTTGTGGACTACCTTTGATTGGCTGTGTACCAATTTCAGTAGAAATTCCGACTTTTGCAGCTTGGGATTTAATACTCTCAATTAATCGACCGTAACTCCAGCGATGAATGCTCATACGATATTCTTTGGCATATTTTTGTTGAGCTTCCTTGTAACCAGGACATTTCTTTTCTGCTCTGGATTGGATTTCGCTACTGATTTGCTCACGCATATCGCGGAGTTTTGGCATAACTATGCTGTCTGCTTGATAGGTTTTGGCGATCGCAATAATTGCATCTGCTAATAATCTATCTACATATTGCCCTAACTCTGATTCACCAAAGGAGGTTGGCGCATTCTGTTTCTGAGCTTTGTGCCGTTCGTGAGATAGGCGTTGCTGTTGTTGTCGCTGACGATTGAGAAGATTGTAGTTTTCACCAAGTAGTTGTTTGACGCTGCGATAAGCTAGAACTTCATTTTTAACAACATCTACCACCGCTACTGTGACTGGCTTTTTTAGACCAAAACTAACGCCAACTAGGATTGAGGGTTGACCTTGATAATTAGGCTTGCTGGGACGAGGGAAAGGGTTATTAATTCGATCTAGCGTTGATTGCTGACGAGTGATAAAAGCTTGCTGTTTATCTTTGAGGTCAGCTTTCTGTTTTACCTTCGTTAAAGTGTTGGTAATTCTGGTGACTTTCTCTTCAACCGCCTGTTGAGTTCCTTCAGTAGTCCACATCCGAGTATCTAAAGAGCAGTAGAGATTTAGCTGATTTACTTTCCAGACTTCACCTTTTTCTTCACCTGGCAACCAAGCAAGCCTCCCTGAACGCAGAGTGAACAAACTGCTTGAATGTTGGTTTTTACTATTGCCTTTAATTTCTTGATCCTCTAAAAAGCGTTGAAAGTAATGCAAATGACGCTTATCACAGTAAATCTCAAAGGTCAGTTTTCCCAAGCCATTGAACCGAACAAAGAGACGACCTTTGTCATTTTTTAACCATGTCATATCTTCGTTAGATTCGTAAGCCACGGGAAAGGGGACATCAGCAGTTTTTCTTAAAAGTGCTGCTTGCCAAGCTTTTGCCTCTTTTTCATTTTGAGCTACATTAGCTGTAACAATTTTTAAAGTTTCTAACCACTCTTCCCCTGTCAAATCTCTACCTTTAGGTATGCGGCTTTGAAGTTGGTCTTTTAATCGCTCAATTTCTATTTCCTTTTTGCGTCTATTTCTAGTAAATTCTTCTGGGTCTTCGTCGAGTTCACTGATTTTACACTTATTTTTGAGCAGATATGCGAGAGCGCAACGAGTAAGAGGGTCTTCTGTTTCTCCGTAAGTGTTTAAGAGAATTTGGAAAAGTGAAGATTTTTTGGACTTTGTAGATTTTTTAGTCTTTTTGCCCTTTTTCTGGTTGCTATTCTGCTCGGACTGGGGAGCAAATTTGGTAAGAATTTCGCTGGCTTTAGTACGAATTACGTTTAAGCTACATTGACTTTCTTGTTCGAGTTCTAGATCGCTTTTGAGCATTTTCAGCCAACGCTCTTTCCCTTCTATTTGGTACTTTCTGCGTTTTTGTAAGGCGAACCAGGATTTATATACATAATCCACTAAAGCGATCGCTGAGGTGTAAAAGCGTCCAGATTGATCAGCAAAACGCTCTTGAGTTTTGAGGGAGTTAACAAGTGTTTTGAGTAATTCAGTAGGTATTTTGCCTTCTTCTAGCCAGGTTTCAAATTCTGGGTGCTTTCCTAAGCTAATCGGCATTTAAGCTGCATAATATAAATGCAGAGTCGGTTGAAAATA
>NZ_JAYGHD010000026.1:0-39799 GCF_034932245.1 Nostoc sp. UHCC 0251 | reverse complement strand
GTTTGAAAATGTCTTGATTGCAGGTTTGGGCATTTATAATTGCAGGCTCTTACAGCTATCAACTCTATCTCAAAAAATAATTCATCCTCATCACCAAAGTTGCCAGAAATCATATCGTGCCGCACACCCCAGTTTCATTTATGCGGAAAACGTGCAGCCGGAAGTTCGGGTATTTTTCATGTGCCATTTGGCTAACTGCTAATGCATCCTCGTTAATAAAATATTCTCCGCTTTCTGGTTCAACTGCTACATACCAGTTGTAGTGAGTCTTAATTAAAGAAGGTTGCAATTTTTGAAAGATTTGTTCGCAACGCTGCTTAAATTCTGCTTTTTCAGCTTTCCATTGAGCTTTCTTCTCTGATGACCACTGGATTTCGGGGAATATTCTTCCTCGCCGCACTGTACGAGTAGACTTGGCTTCAGTCATGGTTGGTTCTGCTTCACTGCAATATCTATATTGAACAGCACATCCAGACTACTTGGGGTTTATGGTTGGTTCATTTGGTCTGGAGAATTATACTATAGTGCAATTCTACTTTTGTACAAAAGTAAAATTGCACTATAGTACAATTCAACAAAAGTAAATTAGTATATTTGTGACATTGTACTTTAGTAATTTTATGTAATTGCTTTATGCCAAATCCGCCAACAGTAGTCTCCTTGGGCTTGGCTGGAGGTCAGGGAAAGTCTACAGTAGCCTTGATGCTGGGGAGGTATTTGGGGCGCTTAGGAATTCCCGTTTTGTTTGTGGATTGCGACCCTCAATCTAGCTTGACCAGTTTTTTAGGGGTGCAAGTGCAGCCTGATACCCCAACATTACTGGAAGTTCTGACACAACCGGAAGAGAAAACAAAAATTCTTGATGCCATTGCGCCTGTACCTGACGTTAAACTGGGCGACCGTACCATTAACAATACCAACCTGTTCTTAATTCCTTCCGATGATGGGTTGGAGAGTGCCAACTATAAATTGGCCTCCAGTGGGCTAAGTCTGTTTATTCTCAGGAATCGTCTGCAACCAATTGTGAGTAATTTTGGCGTGGCAATTGTAGACCCACCCCCAGAGCGTTCACATTTAGCGCAGACTTCCTTGGGTGCTGGCGATAGATGGGTGATTCCAGCAGAGTCAAACGTCAAGGGAGTGCAATCGCTGTTGCGGACTATGGAATTAATTAAAGAATTTAAAGGAGCGCTACCTTATGGTGAACTACTGGGTATAGTGCCTTTTCGCGCTCGGTGGACTGGTTTGCACCCAACAACCGCTACTAAAACAAGTATCGATACCATACGGCAGCTGGTGGGTAGTGAGTTGATGTTGCCGCATATTTTGGAATCGGATGTATTCAAAAATGCCATCAACCAACGGGTTGCACCAACAGACTTGGGGCAGCCAAATCTGGAATATGCGATTCATGTCTTAGCTCAACGACTCAAGCCAGCTTTACCAGAAGAATATGCCAAATTAATTCCCTTAGAAACAGCGTAATAAATTTTATAAGTAGGTGAAAAGATGAATATCCTAGACGAAATCAGAAATAGAGCGGTTGCACCAACAGTTGCACCACGAGAAGATGTGTTAGCTCCACAACAGGAGGGTTCTCCTACTCCTGATATGCCATCGACTGCTGATAGCTCCGTTTCTGAACTCACTTTATTAGAAGAGCAACTACGGAACTTGCCGGAAATTGCGCCTAGAGTACCTGTACGTTTAGAGGTGGCAATCAAGCAAGAACTCGATGAACTATGCAACCAAGAAAAGATAACAGTTGAAACGCTCTTGGAAGCTTTTTATGTTACCTGCCAAGATAAAGATACAGTCATGAAACAAGTACTAAAAGAAGCCAAAAAACGGCTGAAGAGTCGCAAAGAAGCAGGTAATATTCGCTCTAGCATTACTCGTTTAGCTAACTTGGCCAAGAAACTAAAGTAGCTGAGGGTCGATAGCATCCACCCAGCGCAAGTTTAACAATGTTCAGACACAAATCTCTGCACAGAGGGACTTTTAGCCCAAATAGGTGTAGAGAAAGTTCATTCTCGCACCACATAACGCTTGAAAGTTGTGTAAAAAGCCACTTTTGAGAGAGGATTTAGTTTAAAGCACTCTTTCAACTGCCGTGAACATCCACGCGATCGCCAATTTTAACTTCAATCCTGAATCACTGGCGTTAACTGAACCAGTACCGCTAACTTTGCACCCGGCTGAAGTTTACCTTAACAGTCTGGGGGAGGGTTCAAGGCGGACGATGCGGGAAGCGTTAAATGCGATCGCCCAACTGCTGACCAACGATATTTGTGATGCAAGTACTTTGGACTGGTCGAAGTTGCGCTATCAGCACACTGCTGCGGTCAGGTCGGTGCTGATGGAAAAATACAGTCCGGCGATGGCTAATAAAATGCTATGTGCGTTACGGCGGACGCTCAAGGAAGCATGGCGGTTGGGGTTAATGTCCACAGATGAGTATGGAAGAGCAGCTGATATTGAGTCGGTGCGGGGCCAGAGTTTATTGAAAGGGCGCGAACTTGATACCGAAGAAATTTCTGCGCTGTGGTCAGATTGTATTCAAGATGACTCAACATTAGGAAGGAGGGATGCAGCACTGCTGGCAGTTTTGACTGTAGGGTTACGTCGCAGTGAGGTAACTTACCTTGATTTGAGCGATTTCAAGCCGCGCACTCGGTCATTAACAATACGTGAAGCGAAAGGGCGGAAGGAACGAATTGTCTATTTACCTGAAGCTAGTGTGCAAGCAGTCCTTGATTGGCTGCTGATTCGAGGTAAAGCACCAGGGGCACTATTTTATCCCTTAAATAAGGCAAAGAAAATCATACTGAGACGGATGAGTGAGCAAGGAGTGTTACGAGCATTGCAACGGCGGGGGGAAAAAGCTGATGTGGATGCGTTTACACCTCATGATTTTAGAAGAACTTTTATCGGTAATCTATTGGATGCGGGTGCAGATATCGTTACGATAGCGAAACTTGCAGGTCATGCGTCGCCAAGTACTACAAGTAAATACGATAGGCGTGGGGAAGCGGCGAAGAAACGGGCGATTGATTTGTTACATATACCGTATGGCAGGCGGGATAAGCGTAATTAAAGAGAAAGACTACTAGCGAGTTAAAACAACTTGAATATGCTTAAATATAATTAGTTGGTGATACTAACGTGCAAATTATTTAGATACAAATGAAAATATTTGATTTGATTTTTAATTTAGTTAATCCAAAATGGTTAATAAAAATAGATGATTATCTATTGCTTAATTATCCTAGATTTTGGGTAACAAAAATACATTATGTTGTTTATAATGGATTATTAGCAAATATAGCTTTTAATTTATTTGTAGGGACATTTCTTCAACCTACAGAATTTGATGAATTTATTTGGTATTTTGTTATTTTTGTAATGTTTGCTGAAGCAGGTGTATTTATTTTTTGGTTTATTCAACAGTCTTTGTATGACGTTGAAAAAGAATATGGCGATACTAGCTATAAAATAGGATTAGTAGAGACACTTGTTTATGTTCTCTGTACAGTCATTATTACTTCTACTTCTTTAACGATGACAGCAACCGCAATTCATAAAACAGCTAATGTTGTTGGGATTACATCATCAACTGAATGCAATACTTCGATAAATAGTTCGATAGGAAATAAGTTTTCTGCACGTACATATGACGAATCTAGTATCTGTAATGATATTAAGTATTTTATACAAAATCGTTTTAGTACTGACAATTATAGAATTTACCAGACTTATGATTTTTTACATATAATATTTTTAAATTTAGGAATCTTTTTATTAATTATCAGAAAGTATAGTAGTTGGCGTATTTTAGGATGGATTGGAGCTTATATATTACTTTTAATAATTATGAGTATATTTTTCTCAACAGTCTTATCTGCTATCATTTCAGGTTTTGATCTTCTAAGAGGCTCTTTAATATATCTAACAATAGTAAATTTATTTATACTGTTACAGTCCATAAGATTAATAAAAACAAAAATAAAGAATGATTTTATGCTTATTAATTTTGCAATTTTACCACTTTCATTATCTATATTATTATATGTAACTAATTATGCTATAACTCAGAAGTTTTATTTATCTAAAGACACCTTACTATTCGTAAGCATTTTTGTTTTATATATCTTTTTATCTCCTTTATATAAAGCTGTTTTAAATCGTACTTTAGTCCTTCCTAAAGAATGAAATATCAGTAATAAATGCAACGTTAAAGTTAAATACTATTGAGAAAAAAAGTAGTGCTTGGGTTGCTTTTTAAGGCGAATAGTTGAGGTGTATCTTGCTCATCTAAATTTTCTAGATCAATTTGCACCCTACCTAAGTCAAAAGCTGTTTTGAGGTCACGCCCATAACCTAAAGCTTGATAAAATGCGGTAGCAAAACTAATAGCTGATTCATCTTTAATTGCTTTGGACATTCCAACCACGCTATCAATATATTGTGCAATAGCTTGTGCTTGTGGTTCGGAGTAGCAGGCATTCAGCACAACACAGCGAAGATTATCTTTTAGAACAGAAAATAGTTGTCCTAATGCTCTTACTGAAACAGGATGACTCTTAGCAGTATTATCTTCTAATATGATTTCATTGGCTGCACTTCCATGACCACTAAAGTGTACGATATCCGGTTTATGGCGTAGCAGAATTCCCTGTAAGTCACTAACACGAACAGCCCAGTGTTGAATCACCTCAAATTTATCACGAAATTCTGATTGACGCAGAGCTTGATCAATTGAGCGACTCTCTTCATCTAATTTGAGCCGTGTAATATCTGAGGGATTTGCTGCTAGGAAAAGAATTTTGATAGTCTTATCTTGACTTTTCGTATTGGCTATTTTGTCACTACTATCTTTTTTGGCAATTTCTTGCTCAATTTCATTAATTAAATTAAGAATTCCATAAACGAGACGATTTTTCTCACGTCTAATTTCTTCTGTACTTAAGATACCTTTACGTTCGCTTTCTAGTAAATCCTTCACATTAGCTGTGTGTACAATCACTTCGTTATGATATCGAGATGAGCATTCATTAGTAATTTCAACAAGTTGTGAAATAGCATTTTGTAAATCACTCTGTTGAATTAAATTTTTGATATTAGTTAGCTTAATACTCATTTTTAAATTCTTCAGTAAAAATCACGATCTATTTTTTAAATAAATTGAGGATATAAATTTTTATTAAATAATTTATGTGTTTGATAAATATATATTTTTGCTCATGATTGCTTGTCAAAAAGTTTTCGAGTAGATTTACTGATATCTCTAAAGTATTTTAATGAAATATTTTGTTCAACTAAAATTCTTAATATATCTGTATTAGTTACATTCCTGGCAGTATGAATAATAAAGCTGTTTCCAGCTTTTTCTAGCCTATTGTAGTTAAATTTAACTTGATCAAATAAATCAATAATTTGTTGCTTTGATAAATCACAAGCAATTTCATAAGAATTTTCTTTCCTATCTTCTCCAAAATTTTGAACTGAACCATGATATATTACTTGACCATCTTTAATAAAAATAATATTATTAGCGATACTCTCCACCTCATATAAATGTTGGGAACTAATTATAACTGCTATCGGATTTGCACTAGAATTAGCTAAATCTCTTAAATCTTGCAAGAAAACTACTTGTGTATTGATATCTAGGTTTGCCAAAGGTTCATCTAAAATAACTAGTTGAGGATTAGAGATAAGTGCTTTAGCTAATGAAAATCGCATTTTATAACCGCCAGATATTTCATTCCAATTTGCTTTTTTATACTTTTCTAATCCTAAACGAGCAATTATAAAATTTACTTCATCTTTATTATCATCACCTCTAATGCCATGAATAGCCGCTGCCAAATGTAGGTTATCAGCTAATAAACCCGACCATTTTGGTAATTCTTGAGGTATGTAAGCCATTTTTTGCTTAAATGAATAAATATCAGTTTTATTATTTAAAGTTAAATAAGGATAACTTAATTCCCCTGTACTTGCCGCCAGTTCTCCAGCTATTATTCGCAATAGTGTTGTTTTACCGTTTCCATTTTCACCAACAACAGCCGTTATTTCACCTAATTTTAAACTAAGAGCAAGGTTAGATAACTTAAATTTTATAGAGCGACTTTTATATATCTTAGAAATACCTTTACCTTCAAATACAATTGATGAAGAGGAAGGCTTTTCCAATTTTGAAATCCCATTGTCTTCAAATACAATTGACGAAGAGGAAAGTTTTTCCAATTTTTTAGCTTCAACAAATCTTTTTTTATCTAATTCTAATTGAGTTAGTGTAATGTCTTTATCATCCCAAGATACGGGATCTCGAATCTCAATTTTTTTTTGCAAATCTTCTGGCTGTATCGAAGTAAGATTTTCCCGTCTAGTTATTTCTCGTTCTGTTGGTTGATATTCTCTTATAATTGATTCAACAAACTCCAAAATCTGGCTTATAAGTTTTGTTAGTCTAATATTAATAGCTTCTGTTTTGCCAAAAAGACGAATATCTTCACTTAAACTATTGTATGTAGCTCTAATAATAATAACTTCGTACTTGTGTTTTTTTTCACCAGAAAAGTCTGTTACAAAATCCATTAGTCGCTTCGTTGCTGCATTCAGTTCATTGGAAATGATTAGATTTTCAATTTCAGTGGCTCTTGCTTGAGGATCAGCGTTATCCATGACTTGGGATCTTACACTAGGTCACTAAAATTATATGTGAATATGGGGTACAGCCGGGATACCTGCAAATTGGGACACGTTGTAAACAAATGTTGCAGAAACCGATTTTGCGATTTACTAACTTGCCCATAAATGAATGGTATTGAGACATTCAAATTTTTGCACACTAAAATCAACTCTTCACGCGATTCAGTCTCTCAAACTTGCCCATAAATGGTTGTTTTAGGGGATGTTTTCGCGGGGAGTGGCGCGCTCGAACTGGTGTTAAAACAACGCAAAATCAAGCATTTGCAAACATCTGCGTAATATAACTTTACAACGTGTCCCAATTTGCGCGTATCCCGGCTGAACCCCTTTACACCTCATGATTTTAGAAGAACTTTTATCGGTAATCTATTGGATGCTGGTGCAGATATCGTCACCATAGCGAAACTTGCAGGTCATGCGTCGCCAAATACTACAAGTAAGTATGACAGGCGTGGAGAAGCAGCGAAGAAACGGGCGATTGATTTGCTAAATGTGCCTTACAGTAGGTGGGATAAGCGTAATTAGAGAAATTGACTACTAGCGGCTCAAAACAACTTTAATATGCTTAAATATAATTAATTCTCCATATTAACAAGTTTCCCATGAATTCTAAAAATAGTAAAACTGCTGGGGCGTGTTATCAATTCAACTATATAACAGAAGCAGCCAAATAGATCGCAACTAAAAAGTTAGTGGCACGTTTTTCTTAGCGGCTTACGATAGATAGGCACTGCTTGATATTGGTAAAAAGTTTCCACTTAATTAATGCGTAAAGACTACCTGAAAACTTAGAAACATTAGTATGAATCTAGTGAATTAGTATGATTTATTACTAATTTTACTCTTAAAAATATCTTTTTATAAAATAAAAAAACTTATGGCTCAAAAAATTTATGCTTTATTAGTTGGTATTGATAAATACCATCCTGAATCAACAGAAGTAAGTTTCTTAAAAGGTTGTGTCAATGATATCGAAGCGATAGAAACATATTTACGTAAACGAATTGCTAGTGAAGGAAATTGGGAATTAGTTGAAAACTCAGAGTATCCTTGGAAACTAACAAATGAATTAGCAAAACGTCAGGCAATTATTGACGGATTCCAGCAACACCTATGTAAGGCTGATGCAGAGGATATAGTGTTGTTTTATTATGCAGGTCATGGTTCTTATGAGCCAGCGCCAGAAGCTTTTTGGGCTATAGAATTAGACCAGAAAATTGAAACCTTGGTTTGCTATGATAGCCGAACTAAAGAAAGCAGAGATCTGGCAGATAAAGAATTAAACTACTTAATCGAGCAAGTAGCAAAGAATAATCCACATATCTTAATTATTTTGGATTGTTGTCACTCTGGCACCGCTACAAGAGCACCAGAAGTTACAATACGTCAAACTTCTGCGGATAGACGGAAAAGAAATTTAGAAGAATTTATTTTTCCAAAAGAATGGCTGAATCACCGCTTAAACCCTAATTACAAGCTACCAAGACATATTGCAATTGCTGCTTGTCGTTCCCATCAAACAGCAAAAGAGTACACAGGCGAAGATGGTAAACGGCGTGGTGTTTTTTCTTACTTTCTAACTCAGGCATTACAGCGCACTAATAGCAATTTATCCTATGCAGATTTAGTCCAAGATATTAATGCCTTGATAACTGGTAAAGTTAATGAGCAATCACCACAAATAGAAGCACCACCAGAAGATTTAAGACAAACTTTTTTGGGTGGGGCTGTAGGTGAACGCGCAAACTACTTTACCCTAACTTATGACAGTGAAACATATCATAGTTGGGTCATTAACGCTGGTGCTTTACATGGTGTTCGTCAAACTTCTGAGGGAGAGACTTTATTGGCAGTTTTCCAACAGGGAAGTACACCAGAGGAGTTACGCCAAATTTCAAATGCGATTTGTCGAGCTAATGTTACTCAGGTATTCACAGAAGTCAGTAAAGTTGAATTAAGCGGTTATAACGCCAACTTATCTCAAGAAGTACCTTATTGGGCAGTTGTAACAAACATACCATTACCAAAGTTAAAGGTATATTTTCAAGGTGATGATGCAGGTATAGAAAAAGCTCGTCAGGCACTTTTAACAGCTAATGAAAATAAACCTTCTTTGTTTGTTCGGGAAGTAGAATCATCTGAGAATACAAATTATTATTTAGAAGCTACTAATGGTCAATACTGGATTAGACAAGCTGCTGATAAATGTCCATTAGTTGCACCAGTTCCAGAAATACCAGATACACAAGGATACACTCGACAAAACGCAAACATAATTATTAAGCGTTTAGAACATATTGCACGTTGGACGGATATTTTAGAATTGAAAACTCCACCTACCAGTCAAATTAAAGCTGGGGATGTGGAGATGGAAGTTATTGTTACTTCTGGAGATAAACAATATTCCTCAAAACAAGAAACTTCAGACATATGCGGGGAATACACTTTTAAAAATAACAAGTGGGATTCACCACGGATAGAAATAAAAGTTATAAATAATAGCGAACAAGACCTTTATTTTCAGGTAGTAGAGCTTGCGGGAGATTACGCAATAGATATTCCTGAATTTTTTATAGAAAGAGGCAGTTTACGTTTACCAAAAGAAGGCAGTGAAGGTGCAAGTGTTGAAGGCAAAAGATTAAAACTAGTAATTCCGAGAGCTTATTTAAATAAGGGTATTACTGAATACAATACTATTTTCAAGTTAATTGTTAGCGCTAGAGATTTCAATGCAAGCTTGCTCCAGCAACCAGGACTTGATTCTCCACCACTTATCAATCGTTCTGGAAGATTATCAGGCGCTCTCAACCGTTTAATGAATAACATCTATATTCGTCAAACTGAGCCAGATGAAGATGAATATATTGATAATTGGATGACCCAGGAAGTTAAAATTAATCTTGTCAAACCACCTAGTGGAATAGAAATAAAAGAGTCTGAGTCTATCACTTTATTCACTGGAGTCGAACTCCAAGGGCATTCAGATTTAAAGGGAAAATTTAGTTTGACCCCCTTACCTCCAATTAGTAGGGATGTTAACAGTAATTTAATCCCACCTATTTTTTTACAAAGCCAAACTATTGTTCAAAGAAACGGCCGCAGGAATCTGACTGAACCATACAATTTTAACATAACTCGCAGCCCAGATTCATTTAGCATTCTGGAAGTAACTGATGTGAAAAACCACGAAAGTGTCACACCAGACAATCCTATCAAATTGGTAGTTGATAAATCACTAGCATCAGACGAACATATATTACCAATTGCTTATGACGGTGAGTTTTTCATACCTGTGGGTAAAGCCAAGACAGTCAATGGAAAGACAGAAATTACATTAGAACGCTTGCCTGAACCAATAGTAGATAGTCGCGATTTAAAAGGTTCAATTAAAATATTGTTCCAAAAACTACTGTATCCAATATTGAGAAAAGAATTTACTTATCCACTTGTGAGGATTGCGGAAGTTTCAGCAGATGGGCGTGAATGGTGTGTATCTTATCAAGACAACAAGCAAGTAATTAAAAATAAAGTTGATAAATCTGAGAAAATTTTACTCTTTATTCATGGCATCATCGGTGACACTAAAAGTTTAGTGACTAGTGTCCAAGAGGCAACATTTACAGAAAATGGACAACAGAAAACCCTAAGAGATAAATATGATTTGGTTTTGGCCTGCGACTACGAAAATCTGCATACCACAATTGAAGAAAACGCTAAATTACTCAAACAAAGATTAGAAGAGATTGGTTTAGGATTAAACCACGGTAAACAACTACATATTGTTGCCCATTCAATGGGTGGTTTAGTTTCTCGTACTTTTATAGAAAGGGAAGGCGGGAATCAAATTGTCCAACACTTAGTGATGTTAGGTACGCCCAATGCTGGTTCTCCCTGGCCTTCTATCCAAGATTGGGCATTTACAGCCCTTGGTATTGGATTGAATCAAATGTCTTCACTGGCTTGGCCTACAATAGTTATTGCTGGATTGGTCGCTTTTCTGGAAGCAAGTGATAACGCTTTAGACCAAATGAACCCACAGAGGTCTTTTATTCAAAGCATAGCCACAAATTCTGACCCCAATGTGCAGTATACAATCATTGCTGGCGATCGCTCAATTCGTCCAGAAGCATTAGAAACTGAACCTGGAAAACAATCCAGTCAGATACAGCAACTGATCCAAAAGTTGTTTAGCTCATCTGTAGATCGCATAGTGGATATGGTATTTTTTCAACAGCCAAACGATATAGCGGTGACATTGGAAAGTATTAAAAGTGTAAATGCAAACCGTATACCCAGACCCAGAATCATATCACCGGACACAGCTTGCGACCATCTGACTTACTTTACCAGCAAACCTGGTTTAGATGCATTGGTAAAAGCACTCTATAAAGAACCGTAAATCTTAATGGGATTAAGCCGAGATCCGTAATTTGTTATTCAACACTATGCAAGATACTCAACCTCGAAAAATTTTGATTTTGTCAGCGAACCCTAGAAGTATAAGTCAGCTTCGTCTGGAGGAAGAGAAGCGCGAGATTCGGGAGGGGTTAAGACGCTCAAGACAACGTGACCAGTATTTAATCGACACCGCAGAGGCAGTACGCTATCGAGATATACGCAGAGCTATATTAGACCATGAACCCCATATAATTCACTTTTGCGGACACGGAGAAGGGGAAGAGGGTTTGGTTTTTGAAGATGAGACTGGGCAAGTAAAGTTAGTTGATGCACAAGCTTTAGCTGAATTGTTTGAGCTATTTGCGGCTCAAGTCGAATGTGTTGTTCTCAATGCTTGTTATTCAAAGGTGCAGGCAGAGGAAATAGCCCAATACATCAATTATGTAGTCGGCATGAGCAAGGAAATTGGGGACAGAGCAGCTATCGAGTTTGCAGTGGGTTTTTATGATGCAATAGGGGCAGGTCGTTCGTTTAATGATGCCTATAAATTTGGCTGTAATGCCATAAGAATAGCAGGGATTGCGGAACACTTGACACCTGCTTTGATCAATAAGACTACTACCAACCAAACTGTACTATCGTCTCCTACAAAAGTTGAAGTTGTGCAGGAATTAAAAACTTCTGACCGAGAAATACTTATAAAAAAACTCAATTCTATAGATATTACTCCTCAACTAGCTCCTCAACTAGAAAACCGAAAGTTATTGCTAGAGAGGGTAAAACAAGAAGTAACCAAACGATGGAATCAATTTCTTCAGCGTTCTATTCTTGGTGAAAATATAGTAATTAATTTGATAAAAGAACAGCAACCAGATAAAGTTGAAAGCTTTCATGATATTAAAACTGGGACAAAACCTTATAAAGAACTATCTAACGACACTAGGATCTTAGAGGTTTTTGATAGCGAGGATATCAGAGGTAGATTGTTGATTTTGGGCGCTCCTGGCTCTGGAAAGACTACCTCTTTGCTAGAACTGTCCAAAGCTCTAATTGAGCGCGCAGAAAATCAATTAGATGCCCCCATTCCAATAATTTTTAACCTATCTTCTTGGAAAGATAACCGTCAGAGCATAGCTCATTGGTTGGAGGCTGAACTCAAATCCAAGTATAATATTTCAATAGAGTTTGCTCAAGAGTTGATAAAAAAGCATCAGATTTTGCCTATGCTAGATGGGTTAGATGAACTAGCAACATCAGTAGAACAAGAGCTTTGTGTTCAGCAAATTAATAAATTTATACAAGAAGAAGATTATAAGTTTCACCCTATAGTCGTTTGTAGCCGTAGTCAAGAATATAGTAGTTATTCTACTAAGCTAAAGCTGGATGGAGCTATTTCAATAAATAAACTCACTGCTCAACAAATCCAAGAATATCTCACTAACACTGGACATAATAACCTTTGGAAAGCTATCAGCAATAAGCCAAAGATAATGGAATTAGTGACAACACCATTTTGGCTAAAAATTACTATTATTTCCTATCAAGAGATAACATTTGATAAATGGCAAAGTAAAAAAAACACGACCCAACAATTAAATTATTTATTTAGTGCATATGTGCGACGGATGTTCAAACGGGATATTACGACTAGAGCATATACAAATCGAAAACCTCCTACTACTCAAAAAACCATAATTTGGCTTATTTGGTTAGCGACAGTATTAGAAAATGACTCGCAATCGGAATTCTTAATTGAAAAAATGCAACCCAGCTTGTTGGAAGATAAGCGACAATATCGTATCTATCTTATCTGTGTAAAGTTAATGTTCGGACTTGTAGTTGGTCAAGGTATCGGTTTGATTTTATGTGTAATCTTTAAGTTCTTGTTTGGGCAATTTATTTGGGTTGGTAATGGATTAAGTATTGGACTAATACTAGCTGCTAAGATAGGTGACAAAATTCATCCCATTGAATCCAGAGAGTGGTCTTTTGTAAATGCCTTAACAGGGTTAAAAAGTGGAATATTATATGGATTAACTATAGGATTTGTTCTAAGTATTATCGCAGAAATTATTATTAAATATAATTCTTTAATTTTTTATATCAATAAAAATACTATTAAGATAGAAGTATTTATTCCTATATTGATGAAATTATTACCTTCTGTAATTTATTGGAGCTTTAGCCTAGCAATGATTCTTGGAATAACTTTTGGAATATTAGAGGGATATATTAAACCTAAACCAAATATAAAATCTACTAGTAAATTTCCTAATCAGGTTATATGGAACGCAGCCGCAAATTCTGTAGTTTCTTTCCTAATTATTGGACTTGCTTTAGGAATAGGTTTTTGGGTCATTGATGTGCTAACCAATGGAATAGTTAAACAGTTGTTTAATTACCCTTTTTCTGGGCTAGTTTTGGGACTCGTTGGTGCATTACCTTATAGATTAATTGATGTAAAACGAGGTACATCAAGTATTGCTTCTATTCAACATTTCACTCTACGCTTCATCCTCTACCTTAATGGTTGCATCCCCTGGGATTTTGCCCGCTTCCTTGAATACTGTACTGAGCGTTCATTTATACAACGTATTGGTAGTCGGCACAGCTTCTTTCACCCAATTGTGCAAGAACGTTTTGCAAAAAAAGACCCCAAGAGCATTTCGCCAACACGAAAACTTGACCAAAAGTAGAAAGTTAATAGTTTAAATTTTATCGTTTTGATAGAGTCTCAGCTATAAATTTTCTCCAGATAGCCAGCTTATTAGACCTCTTGCAAAATTGTTTTTGTGGTATAAGAAAGGGTTTTAGGTTTTATGTATGTTTGGGTGTCGTTGCGATCGCAAATTCAAAGATAGGTTTGTAATTCTAACTTTTATCTAAAACTAAGCAGATCCCTATTTATAACATAAAATGAATTCTGCAAGAGGTCTAATATTCACTGTTCTCTGATTTAATAACTAAATGAAGATACCCTCTCCTGATGTTGCTGTGATTGGTGCAGGACCAGTCGGTTGTGTTACTGCTATTGCTTTTGCTAATAAGGGTGCTCGAGTCTTGCTGTTGGAAGCACATTCCCACCTAACAAAACGGCTAGCAGGTGAATGGTTGCATCCCCTTGGTTTACAAATTTTAAAGCGTTTGGGTGTGGATCTAACAAAAGAAGCATTAGGATATCCCTCTGGTCTTGGGTTTATTGTCTTTCCTGATGACAGTACCCGGCCTATTAAACTCAATTATCCTAAAAGTGCAGTGGGACTTAGTTGTGAGCATGGCAAGCTTGTCTCCATGCTACGGGAAGCAGTTGCTTCTCATTCTAATATCCATTTTATCACTGACGCAAGGGTCACTCACATTGAGGGGCAGGAATTAAGCTTTGATCTGGTTAAACAGAAAAGAACTCAGACAGTCTTAGCTGAAAAAATTGTTGCTGCGGATGGTCGGCACTCGGTAGCACGAAAAACTCTTGGCATTCCCAACGACCACCAGATCATTTCCTACACGGCGGGAATTCTACTCCTTGAGGTAAAGCTTCCTTTTGAAGGGTTCGGTCATGTGTTTTTAGGAGGGCCTGGACCTGCTCTTGCCTATCGCATTGGTCATGATCAAGTTCGTGTCTTCCTAGATGTGCCAATCAATTTTCATAAAAAGCCTAGTTATTTATGGGATGCCTACAGCCCTGTACTGCCTAAGGTATTGCTTCCAGCGCTCCGGCAGGCTTTAGAAAACTACCCTGTAATATGGGTAGCAAACCAGTTTAGCTCTCGCCTTTACTATGGTCGTGATGGCTTGGCAATGGTAGGCGATACTACTGGGCAATTTCACCCATTGACAGCAATAGGTATGACGGTTGGTTTTATGGATGCAGAGTGCCTTGTTGGTAGTAGGAGCTTTCAGAATTACCAGAGTGATCGTATTTTCAGGACTTATGTACCAGAAATTCTAGCTACCACACTGCATCAAGTATTTACTCGAGATAACGACAGCACTATAGCTATTCGCAAAGCAATATATCAAATGTGGCGGCAAGATCCAGCAGAATGTGTTCGCACCATGCACCTATTATCTGGAACACAAACCAACATAATGCAATTTAGCAAGTCATTCTTCAAAGCAGTGGTAATAGCTTTGTTGTATATTTTCAAGGAAAATGCATATAAAGGTAAATGGCTTCACTTAGCAAAGGTTTTGGGTTCTTTTGGTAATTGGCTACAAATCCCATCTGCCATTATTTTTTCAAGGGTTCGCAAAGCAGCAGAAAACTATTTAAAGTTTCAAATTTTCCAGTTCGACAGGTCATCTAATTCATAAATTCATATGTCGCCCCAGACCCCAAAACCTGATATCGCTAATTCACTGCAACGTGGCGTTCAGTTTCTCCTTTCCTTACAACAAGCCGATGGTTCTTGGGAAGGAGAAGTAGTATGGTGCCCCATGCTGACAGCACAGTATGTGATTATGTGTTACATCACCCAAATACCTATTCCAGCCCTGCAATGCCAAGGGTTACTGCGACAATTTGCAGCAACCCGCCTTTCATCTAGTTTGTGGGGACTACATAAAAAATCGCAGCCTTACCTGTTCGTTACTACCCTGGTATATGTAGCCGCACGTCTTTTAGGCTTGGAAAAAGATGACCCGATGCTAGCACCTGCGCTGCAATTTATCCGCGAACAGGGGGGAGTTGTGAAAATTCCTACCTGGGGTAAGTTCTGGCTGGCAATGCTAAATCTCTATGAATGGCGTGGCGTTAATGCCGTGTTACCAGAAGTTTGGTTATTTCCTAAGTGGTTCCCTGTTCATCCTGGAAATTTCTACTGTCATACGCGACTTATTTATATGCCAATGAGTTTTATTTATAGTCGCAAGTTTCAAGCACCACTCACACCATTAATTGCTGAGTTGCGCTCAGAATTGTATGTAAGCGATTACGAAAAAGCTAATTTTAGTGCAACACGCTTAGTTCTGAGAGCAGAGGAAGTCTATAATCCCCCCACTATTTTATTACAAATCATTTATTATATCAGCAACCTTTACGAATCCTGGCATCATAAAGGCTTACGAGAGAGTGCACTCATTCAAACGATAGACTACATACGCTTTGAATTACATACAACGAATTATACAAGCATTTCTCCTGTAAGCGGTTTACTCAATATTATTGCCCTTTGGTTACACGACCCTAATGACGCAGACTTTCGCAAAGCCTCAGATCATTTTGAAGGCTGGATGTGGCAAGACGAACAACAAGGTCTTCGCATTGCAGGTGCACGCAGCAGTACTTGGGACACTGCTTTTGCAATTCAAAGTTTACAAGCAGCAAGCCCTCACATGAAATTATCTGCTAGTCTCTTTAATGCACAACAGTTTCTTGCATCTCAGCAGATCCGAGAAACCTTTGCCAATTTTGAGCAATTTCACCGTATAGACCCGAAAGGAGGTTTTTGCTTTGCAGGCATTTGGCACGGGTGGCCCGTGAGTGACTGCACTGCTGAGGCACTATTGGCATTGCTAGATGCGTCATCTCAAACAATTGCAATTTGCGACTTGCAAGATGCTGTACGATTCATCTTGCGCTGTCAAAACTTTGATGGTGGCTTTGGAAGTTACGAACGGCGCAAGATTGCCTCAAAGCTAGAGTGGATGAATCCTGCTGAGATGTTCGCTAACTCGATGACCGAGCATTCATATATTGAGTGTACAGCTTCCTGTCTGGCAGCGCTTGGGAAGTTTCGTTTGCGTCATCCGAAAGTAATGAAAAATGAGATTGATTCTGCAATCGCTAAAGCTAGTTTGTGGCTGCGGCGACAGCAGAAGCCAGACGGTTCTTGGGCTGGCTTCTGGGGCGTGAACTTCATCTACGGCACAATGTTTGGGATTCAAGGTTTATTAACAGTAGGTGATACAGCTAGCCTCTCAGCAATCCGCAAAGCATATCGTTGGCTAGTGAGCAAGCAAAGACCAGATGGCGGCTGGGGAGAACATTTTCACGGTTGTTTATCTGGTGAATACATTGAACACACTGAAAGCCAAGTGATTCAAACTGCTTGGGCAATGATGGGTTTGCTCAACGCTAGTGCTATTTCAATCACCGATGGTGTATTCGACCTGAGTAAAAACCGCTATGATAATCGGGCGATCATTGAGAGAGGAGCAAACTTTTTAATGAGTATGCAGATGGAAAACGGGGATTGGCTAAAACAAGATTCGGTAGGGGTATTTTTTAACACAGCGGTGCTTGATTATACTCTCTATAGGAACTACTTCCCTGTATGGGCACTATCGTTATACCAATCTGTCGTTCGTAAAGGCTGATAGCGTTCTAAAGGAGTTTTAAATGCAGATATTAAATGAGGGGATTAGATGAAATCACGCTTTCCATTTTCATCTTTTCCAAATGGCTGGTTCTGTGTTGCTACCAGCGAAGAGCTTCGTCCGGGGAAAGTCATACCACTTCACTACTTTGGCAAAGATTTAGTGTTATTCCGCACAGAAGATGGTAAGCCACATCTTCTCGACGCTTACTGTCCGCATTTAGGAGCACACCTTGGCTACGGAGGCAGAGTTCAGGGAAACAACATTCAATGTCCTTTTCATGGTTGGGTTTTCAATGGAAATGGGCATTGCATCAATATACCTTATGCTGGCAAAGTGCCATCCAAAGCACAGATTGTAAGCTGGCCCATTCGGGAAGTTAACGGGGTAATTTTGGTATATCACCACTCACAAGGAGAGCCTCCAAGTTGGGAGATTCCTGAGTTATCGGAATACTCTTCTAAGGAATGGACTCGATTTCGCCATGTTCGCCGATGGAAGATTCGCTCACACATCCAAGAGGTACTTGAAAACGTTGTAGATATTGCTCACCTCCGTTTCTTACATAGTTCCACCCACAATTTTGTTAAAGATTACACTTTAAATACAAATTTTCCTATTCTTTGTTATTCTGTATCTTTGACCTATAATATTACCTCAACATTTATGGGTATGTTGGGTTCGGAGGCAGATGGGTTACATGACTTCACCTGTTATGGTCTAGGTTGTGTAGCTAGTCGTCCCCACGTAAATTCACTGAATGCAATTAGACCCCTAACCCTGCTATGGATAACACCGATTGACGAAGAATATCTCGATGTTCACTTCATGATCAGCATGAAGAAGGTGTTTAATAAGTATATAAGCTTTATTGTGGGTAACATAATTGGTATAAGTGCGGCAAAAACTATTGAAGAGGACATTATGATTTGGAAACATAAGGCTTACTACAAAGATCCCATCCTTTGTGAGGGCGATGGACCCCTCATGCAATTTCGGCATTGGGCTCATCAGTTTTACTCAGATCATTTATAATGACCAAAGCTTTATCTTGGAAGTAGCAGTGATGTTGGTCTACGATTGTTCTAAGAACAATAATCAAAAGCATTGGTTGAGCTAGGTTTTAATGTCATAATCTGTTATCTACCTGTAATGCAGATATTAAATGAGGGGATTAGATGAAATCACGCTTTCCATTTTCATCTTTTCCAAATGGCTGGTTCTGTGTTGCTACCAGCGAAGAGCTTCGTCCGGGGAAAGTCATACCACTTCACTACTTTGGCAAAGATTTAGTGTTATTCCGCACAGAAGATGGTAAGCCACATCTTCTCGACGCTTACTGTCCGCATTTAGGAGCACACCTTGGCTACGGAGGCAGAGTTCAGGGAAACAACATTCAATGTCCTTTTCATGGTTGGGTTTTCAATGGAAATGGGCATTGCATCAATATACCTTATGCTGGCAAAGTGCCATCCAAAGCACAGATTGTAAGCTGGCCCATTCGGGAAGTTAACGGGGTAATTTTGGTATATCACCACTCACAAGGAGAGCCTCCAAGTTGGGAGATTCCTGAGTTATCGGAATACTCTTCTAAGGAATGGACTCGATTTCGCCATGTTCGCCGATGGAAGATTCGCTCACACATCCAAGAGGTACTTGAAAACGGTGTAGATATTGCTCACCTCCCTTTCTTGCATAGTTCGAGTGTCGTTGCTGTTAAAAACCATACTTTGAAGACGAATGGTTCAATCCTTTTTCATTCCTATACTTTAACTTATAATATTGTTTCAACATTTGCTGGTATTTTTGGATCAAAAGCAGAAGGATCACTCAAAGTCATCTCCTATGGATTGGGCTGTGAACTTAGCCGCATTCACGCGAAATTGTTGATCGTACTTAAGTTTCTAATTTTGTTGTGGATAACACCAATTGACGAAGAATATATCGATGTTCGTCTTGTTTTCAGTATGAAGAAGGTTTTGAATAAACCTATAACCTATATTCTAGAAGTAATCATTAGTAATAATGTAACAAGAACAGTGAAAGAGGACTTCCCATTATTGGAACACAAGATTTACTACAACGAACCCATCCTTTGTGAAGGCGATGGGCCCCTCATGCAATTTCGGCGTTGGGCTCATCAGTTCTACTCGAGTTTAGCTGCAAAAATCAAACCATAATGCTTACAAGGAGCAACAGCATTTATAGAAATTCTTAGGTTAATTTTATCCAATCGTCAAAATTTAAAGTAAAAGGCTGCCGAATCTAAAGGCTGGCTTACTTTATGATCAAATACCCATCTTACACTGTTAGTAGACCAAAAACTTTTGTGCTTGCAAAATTTTTCGGTTTACTGACTGTACATTTTACAGTTTTGATAATGCTCATTATCTAATCAATGAAAAACTATATTTAAATCTGGATGGAAAGTTTTGTATGAACAAGAGTGGCATCACTTTTAGCAATCTTAAAAAGGCTCCTCCGTTGCTTTGTGGAGGATTACCATATCTCGGACATGCCTTAGAATTTTATCGAAATCCGACCGCGCTGCTACAACAGGGACAAGAACAGTTGGGCGATATTTTTTCATTTCTGCTGTTAGGAACCCAAGTAACGTTTATGAGCGGTTCAAAAGCAAATGAAGCTTTCTTTAGAGCGCCTGACAACCTGTTGAGTACGAGAGAGGTTTATAAGTTAACTACGCCTATTTTCGGCAAAGGTCTCGCTTACGATACCACTCCCGAAATGATGAGTGAGCAGTTGGGATTTGTTATGCCACTGCTACGTGAAGAGCGTTTACAGGCTTATGCTTCGCTTATGGTTCAAGAGGCTCAAGTATACTTTGAATCTTGGGATGTTGAAGGTCAGGTAGACCTTTTGAGTGTAATGAATGAACTAACGCTGATTATTGCCTGTCGTTGCTTGATTGGTCGTGAATTTCGCCAGCGCCTCAGCACTGAGTTTCCAAGATTGTACCGTGACCTAGAAGGTGGACTCAATTTTCTAGCTTTCTTCTATCCATATTTGCCGTTGCCCTCATTTAAGAAGCGCGACAAAGCTCGCATTCGCGTGGTTGAATTAATTTCGCAGATTCTTGCTGAGAGAAAAGCCAGAGAAGATGAGGATGAGAACCTGCTTCAAACATTAATGACAGCTCAATACAAAGATGGCTCATACCTTTCAGATGACAATATTACAGGTATATTGCTAACCCTCTTGTTTGCTGCTAAGCAGAACACTGCCGTGCTAGCTACTTGGACGGGAATTTTGCTTTTGCAAAACCCACAGTATCTACCAGTAATCCTCCAAGAGCAGCAACAGATATTGGGCAATGGTAAAGAAGTGTCCTTAAATGCACTGCGCCAACTAGTAGCTTTGGAACGCTCAATCAAAGAGGCTGAACGAATGTACCCCCCGATAATCATGCTGATGCGGAAGATTTTGCGGGACTTTGAATATGAAGAATACTGCATTCCATCTGATGGACTTTTGATGATTTCGCCAGCTGTGACGCATCGTATCGCCGATATCTTTCACGAGCCAAACCGATATGATCCAGATCGTTTTAGCCCTGGGCGAGAGGAAGACCGCAAAGCGATATACAGCTTGATTGGATTTGGCGGTGGCAGGCATCGTTGTATCGGTCAAACCTTTGCTTACCAACAAATTAAAGTAATTTGGAGTACTCTACTGAGACTGTTCGACCTAGAGTTGGTTTATCAGAACTACGAGCCAGATTATTCTACACTTGTCGTTGGACCACAAAAGCCCTGTCTTGTGCGCTATCGGCGTAAAAATATTCAATAAAAAAATTATGGTTCTTCAATACCTTAGCCAATTTACGAGGGTTCAATGCCTGTAGAAATGGGATGAATACGTCCCAAAAAAGTAAGCTGCTTCCCTCATTAAAACTCTAAAATCTAAGTAGATTAGACCACAATTAGCACAAACCAAGCAACTCTTAACAAATAGGCGGCGGAGCGAAGTGTCTGCCGCTGCCTGCAACAAACTTGGTAACTCAACGAGTTGTCTTGTGGCAGTGGCAGACACCGCCTATTTGAGATTTATCGGTTAAGAGTTGCGCCATCACCTAGAGAGACATACCTTTACTCTGTCTTCTTTGTTGTTCCTGTTTTTCTGATATTATTTGTCGCAATACGCGCTCTGCTTTTTGCCAAAGCTGAATATCTTCTTCCTCTATTTTCCCCATATTAATCGGTAAATACTCAAGCTCACCTGACTGGTTTCGGTTGACTGCCACTCGAAAAATCTCACCTCGTTCATCATGGGTAAATACCAATTCTCTACCCTGCTTCTCTAGAGTGGCACGTTTGAATCTAAGGCTATTTGAGCCAGTTTCTTTTAATTGCCAGTTGATTAATTCAACAGCAATAGGCACAGCCATCGCTAAGAATTCCGATTCAATACGCTGCTTTTCATTAAGTGACTGTTCTGGTTCTGACTTTTGAGTTACCAGTTGATTGCTAGCGATAAGTACCAATTCTCTGGCTTCATCTTGTGTCCATCCGGCTGGACTGGCAAAGAGAATTTCTTCAACATCTTGGGGTGGTTTATTATCTAATAGCGCCCGTATAGCAATTTCTTTATCTCGGTCAGTCACTAATAAGTTTTGCAAGTCGGCGCTGTAATACTCATATAACTCGGCTGAAATATTATCTTTTAACTTTGGTTCATCTGTGGTTATAGTTGGAGTTTGATTAAGAGCAATTGCATCCACTGGTTTTTGCGATCTATGGAGTTGCTCCAAATAAACAATCGCTGCTTCCAGGTCGTCGAATATGGATCTTCCGGCTTCTAGCTGCTGCTGATTTTGAGAAAGCTGTTGCGTTAATTCTAATACTGTTTCAGTTAATGCTGATTCAACAGTCGATTGCTCAATATAATCAGAAATTGATGAAATTGCTCTCTTCTCTAGATATGATTGTAACTCATTCGCAAGCGCTGTATCCAAGTCATTAAATGTAGTTTTAGCTATAACAAACTGCTCTTTGTATTGAGAAAGTTGTTGCGTTAATTCTAAGACTGCTTCAGTTAAGGCTGACTCGGCAGTTGATTGCTCAATATAATCAGAAATTGATGAAATAGCTCTTTTTTCTAGATAGGATTGTAACTCAGTCGCAAGCACTGTATCCAGGTCATTAAATGTAGTTTTAGCTATAACAAGCTGCTCTTTGTATTGAGAAAGTTGTTGCGTTAATTCTAAGACTGCTTCAGTTAAGGCAGATTCAACAGTCGATTGCTCAACATAATCAAAGATTGATAAGATAGCTTTTTTCTCTATATGAGATTGTAACTCTTGAGTAATCGCCGATGATAGCTCGTCGAATGCGGTTCTACCTGCTGATAACTGTTGCCGATATTGAGAGAGTTGTTCTGTTAATTGTGGTAACGTTTCAATCAAGGCATCATCAACTATTGACTGTTCAATAAAGTCAGAGATTGCATCCAAAGTTCTTTGTGATAGAAGTTGCTCCACATCAGTAATCGCCGATGATAGCCCGTCGTATGTGTTTCTTACGGCTGATAAATTCTGGTGATACTCAGACAGTTTTTCTGTTAACTGTGGCAATGTTTCAATCAAAGTTGACTCAACTACTGACTGTTCAATAAAGTCAGAGATTGTATTTATGAGTTCTGAACTGGTTCGTTGTTCCACATCTGATTTAGCTGGGTTTAGCTGGTGTTTAGTTTCGGCTATAGCTTGAGATTCTTTCGGGAAGATGGTTGATATTAGTTGTTGATTAACTTGGTTATGATCTACAGATTCTAAGAAATTATTTAAACGTTTAATTTCGCTATCGTCCCGTTTGTGGTCATAATTTATCCCCAATTCTGTCTGAAGCTTTTTAAATGAACACTTATATTTATTGAGATTACCTCCCTGTTTCCAGAGCAAGCGGGGGCTACCATCTTCATTAACTGAACCTACATCAATACCAAATTTAATACCCCTTACCCCGCCATGACTGTAATAACTGACGATAGCTTTAACTTGATGCTCTCTCCATAACCGCTCAATTAACTGGGGCATTGTCGGTTTATTTGCTGCCACTTTTTCAATCGCCCGTCGCATTATTTCTTCGCCTGGAAGTCCCAAACTCTCGACTCGTTCCAGTTGATTACGAGTCATAGCCTTTTGCTTACTTTCCCAACTACTTAGGACTGGGGTTAGCTGAAATTCTTGCTCTAGTAGTCGGGCAGAGTGTTCAGAGTGGGCGTAATTATTCCAAGTACGTATGGATTTACCATCTAGGTTATTGACTCTAGATGCAACGACATGGGTGTGGTCGTGTTCTTTGTCTGAGTGCCGCGCTATAAAGAAGTCATAAGCTGGTAATTCAGTTTCTATAAAGTTATCAACTAGCTGTATTAGTTTGGTATCTGATATTCTTTTTTCTGGCTGTTTAACTTGGGATTCATCACCTTGAAGCCGCGATAGTACAATGACCGATGCCAAGTGACGTTGAGACAGATTAGCTAATTCGTCATCATTTAGCGTTCTATCAGTTTTCGGTATACTAAGCATTAAGTGATAGCATGGGTCTTTCAGTTGGGGGTTAAGGTGGGCTGATAGGGTAAACTGCTCGACCAGTTCATTGGTACTTTTACCATACATATTCCCGCCAATAATTTTGGCTTTCTCTTTATCAAGCACATATTTAGTAGTGCCACGAAATGATTTGTTAGCCTTGACTTTGGTAATCATTGCCCTTCTACCGATGCTTGAGTGAGTGATTGGCGAGTCTGCTCTAAAAGTGCTGTCAGTTCTTCAATAGTTTTTAGATATGATTCCACCTCTTTGGTCAACGGTTGACTACCAATTTTCACAGCTTCGTTAATAGCTCTGGTCTGCTGATTCAGGTTGTTCCCAATCTTCTTTAGCTCGTAGATAGCCTGTCGGTTAACTTCGGGAATGACTAATTTAGGATGTGGCAAAGGGTAGTCAAATAATCTCGCTCTTATATAGTCACTTTGCACCACTCCACTGCACCGTTGCTCTAGCCTCGCTTTTTCAGCATAGCTAGCCCTAAACGTGATGGTCACTTCTCGCTTATCATCTGGTGCTACTAATCGATTGGTTAATGTGTCAGCTAGTTGATTACTGAGATTGATACGTGGGTTTGCTTGCATAACTAGTTAGGAGTTCATTTATCTGCTTCTTCATTTTTTAACCGGGTTATTCGCTGTAGCTGCTATGGCGCGGAGCGCCGAGCAGGTAGGCGAATAACCCGGAACTCTCTTGACTTATTCACCCCTTAAAAAGACCTGTTTTCCGGGGGTTTGGGGGACACCCCCAACAAGCAACCACGCCGCTTTACCCGGAGGGTAAAGTAGCACGAAGTGCGTTACGGCGTATTGCTTGCCTATGCCCCCACGACGGTCTAGGGTAAACCAGAACCAGGGGGCACAACCGGAGGCTGGGGGAGTACAAGACTTTGGCGAACCACGAGTGGCTGTCTGCAACAACCTCGGTGTAACTGAGGGCTGGGTCTGTTTAACAATACTGCCAACAGCCTTTGATACTAAGAATGTTGATTCATGGGTAACTGCTTTTTTAGACTAGTCTACCTCACGAAGATACAAACCCTTTTCTGTTGATATTCGTCACATCACGATAAGAAACTTAAACTTTTTTTGACCACGAATTTTTTACAATTGAATAATTTATTACTAGTGCTGAATATGCCGCGCAAACCGAAAGCTGTTCCTTTATCAAAAATAGAAGATATTCAAACCAGTCTTAAACAGAAAGCGGCAACACCTAAAACTATCAGTCTGTCAGATTTAGTCCTCAGTTTGGCTAAACCTATTCAAGAGATGTTAGACGCTGGCTACTCTTATGAAGATGTTTCTGATGTGTTTAAAGGTCATGGGGTAGAACTAGCGGCCAGTGGTCTGAAGAGTTTTCACAAAAAAGCAACAACATCAACTGACAACAATTTGAATAATTCATCATCAGATAAAGCGGTTGATGAATCAGTTAATTCTGACTCCGAGCCAGAATTAACTGATTCATCAACCTCAAATAATGACTCGGTTTTACCAGTAGAACCGGATAGTTCACCTATTGAGAGTAGTGAACCATCCGGCTCATCATCAACTAAAACTAGTAGACGAAATAAAACAAAACCTCCGACTTCTGCCCAATTTAATATCACTGATAGGAGCGAAATATGAAACGTATCGTGATGATACTGGGGGGCAAGGGTGGTACAGGTAAGACTGCCTTTACTCGCTTGCTATTGGATGTAATGCACTCAAAGGGCATTAACTATCTAGCTTATGACGCAGATACAGAGAATCCAGAACTGTACGAGTATTATCAAAATTTTGGCTCAGGGGTAAGGCTGTTAAACTTCCTAGAGGTGGCAGAGGCGAAACGCTTCTTTACGGAAATCAAAGCGGAATCACCGGACTCAATAATAGTAGATATGCCGGGGGCATCAAGCAATAAAACTAGGGAGATTATCAGTAAGTTTGGGCTGTTCAAGATTGCAGGCGATTTGGGTTATCGAGTAACGCTGGTGACTGTGCTTAACCTTGGTTATTCAGTCATCACTAGCTTAAAAACTATGGCTGAGTTCTGTAGCGATAAAGCTGATTATGTGGTGGTAAAAAATCTGTGCTGGGATAAAGGTTCAGGTTTTCAGCGCTGGGAGAACAGCAAAACATCGGCAGCGATATCTGAATTGAAAGGCATAGAAATAGAAATGCCAGAGCTAGACTACTCAACCTTTGACACGTTGACAGAGAAAGGTCTACCTTACTCGGCTGCGACTGAAGAGAATGGTTTTCCTTTTGGAGATTACCTGCTAGTGAGTGGGTTTTTAGATCAGGCTAAACCAGAGCTAGAAAAAGCTGGAGCTTATCTAGGGTTACAACAACCTCTTGTTATGGTTGCTGCTGAGTCGAACACCTCAACTTCAAAGCAAGCAAAAGTTACTGCGTCTACTTCTCGTCGGGGTCAAAAGAAAACTAATGAGCAACAATAATAATGGCAACGGCAATCACAGCAATCTTGACTCTGAAACTGCCGATTCAATAGAGAGCAGTGACCTGGGTGAGGTCAAGATAGCATTGGGCAGATTATATAGAGAGTTTGAAAATTTTAAGCAATCGCAGAAAACTGAACGCGAAAGGGATAGGGCAGAGTTACAAGCATGGGCGCAAACGAATTTAATCCAGAATCAACTCCTAAGCAAAGCGATGGTGACAATCGAGATGCTGACGACCGAATTGAAGAATCAGAATCTCTCCTCTCACGAGTACGAGCAGAACAACGAGAATTTGAGGCAAGAATTAACTCCCTTACTGACACAGTTAAAGAATATGCCCAAGTCATCAGCGACATTAGAGAGCTTAGAGTTCAAAGGGCTGAAAAGCGAAGTATTGCAGTTGAAGGAGAACTGGGGCAAGTTGTTGATTCACACGCAGAACTTAACTACAGCGATTCAGGAGTTGAAGAACAGCCCTCCCCCCGAACCCATCACCATAGAGAAAGAGGTTTATCGCTCTGAACCCCTAAGCCAATATGGAATGATGGGGTTGATTACTACAATATTTGCTTTGTCAATGTTCTTCGGACTCAATCAATTTATTCCGGTAAAAATCTCGGATGATTTCAATAATTATGTACAAGCTATATGGCAGCGTACTGGTTATAGCAATGTCAAGCTACAACGGATAGAAAAGCGTTTGGGGACTGACCGAAATCGAAGATGAAGGGCAAGATATAGTGATTGGGGCAAACAGGCTTAACGTGATATTTGCCCCAAAAATACAAATAATCAAAGGTAAGAATCTACAAGTTTACCCTGAGTTGACCACTTCTCATCGAGCAGTCTGCAAGCAACATAGACAACTTTTTGAGGGTTGCGCTTATGTCTTCCAATCATATTCCAGGAACGAACAGTATAATCACCTTGATAACCTAAGACAAGTGCTAGCTCGTCGTAAGTTAACTGCCACTTTTTCTTAAACTCAATTGGGTGCATAAATTTAGCTCCATTACTAGGATTTCAGATTTTTGATGTCTTGATATCTTGGTATTAACTGAAAGTTAAAGGCTTTTTTAGATTGCAGTAATATTAAAAAGCGGTAAAGCCTAACTTCTCGCTACCCTTCAATTGCTTGGATTCTATAAGTTGTGCAATAGCACTCCTTAAATACCGAACACTAGGTTTATCTTCGCCCCACTTTCGGCTATTTCTAATCGCGGCAAAGCTGACTGGTGTTGTAACGGCTGAAGTAACAATGTTTAAAATTTGCTCTTTATCAGCCTCAGAAATACTCAGTTCTTCTATCTCTGCAATTTCAACCTCTTGGGTAGGCTTTGAGAAAATGGATTCTAGCTGATTAACTGCGTCTGGTGGTGCAATTTTCTCCCCTCTGGGCATAACTGCTGGCTGGTGATGCTGCACCAGTTCCGGGAAGAATTTGAGTAATGTTCTAGCTGGATCTGGTTGACCATTTCCTGGGTGTAACTCTATCTTTAGCCAGTCTGGAATCATGCCGAGATTGCCACCGTTAACAGGTTCAGCAAAGTTATTAGGGTTGGCTTTGAAATATTCGCCACTGGCAACATTAATCTTTCGCAATCCGCCAGCGCTGACAGACTGAGCTACACAGCCAATGAAGTTAACCGATTGCTTAAAGGTGTCTGCTAGTCCTGCTGTGGCCTTGCCAACCACGCTTGTCAGGTTTGAGCCATGCAAGACAATGATTAATGTACCGCCACATTTGGCGAAGCGAGAAAGTAAATATTGGATAGCCCAAGTGCGATCGCTTTCATCAAGTAAGGACAGCAACCGCATCGCCTCATCAATGACTAACAGTAAGTTTTTGTGGGAGTAAGGTTCACTTGCATCTAAGCCTTTAAGAAATTTAAGCAAGTCACGGGCGACTAGTTTATCTGCCCCGTCCGCATCTTTTTCCGGGTATTTAAGAGCAGAAATCAGATTGCAACTAAACGGGTAAACGTCCACACCGGCTGTAAAGTATTGGGTGTTTAATCCCGAATCTAAAGCTAGAGATAATGTTGCTAAGATTGCTGCTAAGGTTCCCTTACCACCTCGCTGAGTGCCAGCGATCGCAATGACTTGGGAACTCATCATGTCTTTTATTTGGAAACCACTTTGAGTTAAAGCCGCGATGAGTGCGTTTGCTCTATTCGCCAGAGGGAGATGAGTTATAGTCTCTGGTGAAAGCCCATTAGCTGATGGCTGTAACTCCGTAGGTTTAGAAAGAGAAGCCGCTTGGTGAGTGTCCCGAATATCTACTTGTGGTGATTGAAATTGCTTGATATCTACGGTGGATGGTAACTGAATTTGAGCCTGTGCGATGGCACTTATCTCTGACAGATTCACACGGCTGTCAATGGTCACATCCTGTAAATGGAGAGCCATACTTTGATAAGTCGGTAGCTGACGGCCCTTAAGCTTGCCAAACCAGCCAAACATCCAACGATAAGCATAAAAACGTTTTCCTGGTTCAACTTGGGTTAAATACTGCCCAATATTTTCAAATTCAGCTAGAAGAAAGGCGTACTCTTCAGCCTCGTGTCGCTCTAGGAATTTAACAGTATTAGCAAGATGATCCGCTTGATAATTGCTCCGAGTATCATAGTCACCAGCACGAGAGATCGCATCTATAAAGTTGCCACGTACAAATGGTATTGGTGCAATTTCTTTAGTGCGGTTGGAGTGTTCGACAACAAACCATAGCCATGCAGCACCGCCAATTAAACCACCAACTATAGCCAGTGGGTTGACCGCATAACAAACCGCTCCGATCCCCCCAGCCAACAAACCAAGTACACGGGTCATGTCTGCTTCGTTCTCAGAAACTCGGGCCATTTCAAATAATTGATCCTTGCGCTCTTGCAACCATTCAGAAACATTTCCTGCCTCCAAATGGGATAAGGCGGGATAAGAATCGCGTAAGTGTTCCGTTTCCTTAGTTGTAATTTTTGGGATATTATTGCTTTGCATAAAACAAATGCCCTGTTGAATTAAGAAGCCGCTCAATGTAGAGAGTTGTTGAGCGGCACTGGCTTTAATCTTTCGTCAACCGCCAGATGGCAAACCCAATTTCACCCGCCATCATTGTCCCAATGTTGAATAATGTGCAGCCCAATATCATCAACGGGGCTGTGTAGTCGAATGGGTTACGAGCCGCAAATGTGGTGACAATATCGAACGCCCAAACCGCAATCACAACCAGCCCTGCGCTAGAGCGATCGCGTGTACCTGCGGTCTTGTAGTCTTGCCACAGCTGTCCTACCAAGTCAATCTTGCCACTAGGCTTGGTTTCAAGCTCATAAACCATGTGATCTTGAAGTTCCCGCCTAGCTGAATCTGGGTTTTTACCGCGTAAGGCATGGGCTTCGATTACTTGAACACCTACAGAAACCATGAATGCCAAGTAAAACAAGGGGTTGAACAGTGCAAACGGCACATTTAGCCAATTCCAAGCCGGCTCAAACCAAGGGCAAACAGGGGGCCCAGTAAAGATTAATTGCCAAGTTGAATCAGCACTAATTACAGAACCACCAATAAATAAAATCCCGCCTACCAAGGCACGACCCGCGCCACCGTTAGCAACAAACTGATTGACTATAGCGGCGGCTGCCCTAATAGGTAAACCAACAATCATCACAACAGCCTTGGCGCAAAAATCTATGATTTCACCAAGCGATCGCTTCTTACCTTTGGGTTTACCATCGCTGTTACCAGTGCTATTATTTTCTGCACTTGATGAACCTAACGCCATTACTTCCTCCTCACTGGTTTGATATTTTGAACGCTTTTACAAATCCCTTTAGCTTTGTATTTCCATTTCCAAATCCCTTCCTCAATCCGACCTATGCAGCGCCCAGAAGCATCAAACACATCAACAATTTCATCATCTTGATAAAGGGTTGGGTCTGGTCTGGGATTGCGTTTACTGCTGTCAAAATAATTCGTGATTCTCAGAGAACGAGTTGTGGGCATGACTCCGGCTTCATATAAGGCATCGCTGGTTTTTGCCCGTTCTTCTATGCGCTGACGTTCTAATCCTTCGCTGGCTTTTAATCTTTCGGCTTCTGCATAAGCCCCCAACTTGGGAATTAAGGGAATGAAGAAAGGCAAGAAGCAGACCCCAACACCAGCCAAGGCTAAATACAATTGCTTCTTGTACATCTCACTGTGCCATCGCGGTAATCAGTGCAAACTTCTCCCATTGCTTTAACTCATGCAGTCGTTTCAATACTGAAGAAGCTTCATTGCTAGGAGGGTTAGAAGATTCACACTCTACCCATGCTTGATGAGCGATTTTTGCAATTAACCAGAGCGTGTCTGATTCGCTCATCTTCTCTAGTCCTTCCCCCCATGTCTCACACATATCTTTAATGAGTGCGTTGTCGTGGGAAAGTGAGTAATATCCTACGGGGTGCGCCATTTTGGTATCCTTGAATGTGTGTACTGATTTCATCCCTGATCTAAGTCACAACTGGACGAACGCTTTTCTTCTCCGGTCAAGCGTTCGCTCAATTAGTCCTCATCAGAACTGTTAGCGAGTTGTACTTTTTCAATGCCATCTAAAACTTCAGAAATTGATTGAATGGCATCATTCAAAACCAAATCATTTGATGTAGTAAAATGCTCTGATGTTTGCAGCCTTATATATTCAGAAGTAGCTTGAATCAATCTTAAAGTCTGCTCAACACCAGCCAGAATGATTACTATTTCTTCTGTGCTAACCTTGCACATCATCATATTATTCACCTCTTATCGCCTCCAAATCTCCTAAGTTGATTTGATGATTGTTATTGACAGAGAACCTTTCATTTACTACTTTCTCTAGAGCTTTTCTCAGCCAGTAAGCGGGGGTCGTGCCATCCATTTCTGCAAGCATTCTGATGGCTGGAGTCAAGTCTTGAGGGACGTTGTAATTAAGCCGCTTGGTTAACATCGGTCGTTTCTCCTAAGTAAAGTTTTTTCATTTCTGATAAAGCAACGGTTCCCGGATTTTCGGGAATCAACAAATTACTTTCAGGAATACAAGATTTGAGTAATCTTTCTTTAATCAACATCTGCACAGGCGCGATCGCAAACGCACCGCCACACAAAGTTACCTTGCTGCGTCTGGCTTTCACGGATACATCATCTAAGGCATAAGCCAAGGGAGAATCTTTCATCCATGAATGAATCGCGTTCTCTAACTCAGTCCCAATGTCTTCGCCATCAGGTGCAATCGCACTTATGCCGTTATCGCCAACGGTTGCAGTTTCCAAAATCTCGCGCAGTTGGGAGGGGCGAATCATTTTAGAAGAATCGGTGTTGCTCAATGCTCTGGAGAATTCTTTGATTAGTGTGGCAACGCCACCGCCACCATTCGGACTACAAGTTACACGTTTTGGTAACTTGCCGAGATTACTGTATTCGCTGATTGTGGCTGTACCATACCCAATATCAAAAGTATGGAACTGTTTATCGTCAAAGCGTTCGCTTGCCCAGAGTGACGCGCCATATCCCTCTGGAAATCCCAGAAAGCCAAGTTTTGAGAAGCACAGGCGGTATCTAACACCATCTACCGCTATCCACTTGCATTGTTCAATGGCTTTTTTTAGCTCTAATGGGGAAGCTAGCGAGAGGGTTGATAAACGAATGTGCAAGGTTCTACGCTTGTTGCTTGTACCCGTGGACAACTCAAGTAGGTTTGGCAGAGATGCGATTGCGCCTAGTGCAAGGATGGGGAAGTAGTGTACTTTGTGATTCTCGGAATCACTCATCGCTATATATTCCTTACCTTGCAATCTAGCTGAGGAGCCTACAACCCAATGCTCTACAACATCTTTGTTGTTTTCATCTTTGCCTCGACTTAGGCTGAAAGCTCCTAATTCTCCAAAGGGCACTGATGGCACACAACACGCCAAAGATTCGGTCTTCATCACTGGTGTTGTGCCAGTTTCGTTATTAACGAAAGCCTGATATTTAATACTGGAGCGCCCAGCATCTAGCATCAAATGAATTACCTTTTTTGATGGCATCGATGCTTTCTCTGTTACAGTTTCAGCCTCGTTTGTGTTAGGTGCGTCCGCGCTTATAGATGTTGGTTGTTTTTTAGGTCTTGACATATCGTTTTACCCTCAACTTTTTATCGTCACTGTCACAAGGGAAAGTAGTCATCATCAACTAACGTTTCATGTTTCATGTTTCATGTTTACGGTGGGTGTAAGTGGCGTTTCACGGTTGAAGTGAGGCTGAAACATTGATGCAACCGTTGAAACAGTTTCATGAAACATTCTTTTCAACACTACTGAGTATCTTGGCTCCCCCTTGTGGGAGCCTGTGACAGCATCGAATTTTGTAAAATCTGAAGTAAAAGGAAGTTAACTACCTCTGCATGGTCATTAATGCCTAATTCCTGCGCTTTATTGCTGATAAATGGGTGTAAGGATTGCCTGATTGTTACTCGCATAAATTCTCCTCAAAATAAATTTGCAGGCTGAAGTCGCCAAGAATATGTGTATCTTGTCTGCCGTTGGCGTTTTTGCCTCATGTTTATTAGTGTATGCCATAATATGTTTTCTGTACATATTAAAAACATACTAAAAAATTATTGCAATAAGATGAGTCCATAAGATTAGATTAATGTATGTACCAAATCTGTACAAAACCCTTTTATACAGATAGTATGTGTATTACAGATGTTTTTGAGGTTCAATTAGACAAGACACCATGACAGCAAAAATTGTGGGTAGACCCAAAAGAACCCGACCCGTAGACAGGGTAAACTACAAGCTAGATTCATCTATCAGAAAGCTACTAACCTCTTTAGCAGACCGCAAAGGACGAAATGAAGGCTCACAAATAGAAAGATTGATTTTACAAGGTGAAGCAATAGAAAGATTAATTGACAAAGGAGAAGCACTATCAGTTTCAGTTATTGAAAAAGAGATTAATGATATATGGGATGAGTTGCAAATAAATGATTAACCCCTCAGCCATTGGCTTGAAATCAATCCCTTGGCTCCCCCTAGATGATCGGAATGGAGACGAAGCATGACAGAAGCCCAAATTCAAGATATTTACTCACGCTTAGATACGCTTACAGCCGAGGTCAATTCGCTAAAGCTCTTGACTGGAACTATCGGTACGAGCCAAGTGGCAATTTCACAAATCTTAAATACAGTTACCGAGCATTCCCAGGTTCTCAATGCTCATACTGCTGATCTAAATCAGCTAAAAACTGATATGAGTGAAATCTTGCGGATACTGCGCGATCGCAATGGCGGAAGCGGATTGTAATTGTATACGGCTCTGATTTTCAGCCGAAAACCAGTTTTAGAGCGCACAATCATTGCCAATACCACGCAACAACTCTGTCCTATCGCCGGTCTACATTTTCCGATTCGTACAAAAACCGAATTTGGCACAATGACCCCATGTACTAAGATTTGATTGAAATTGATACAGATACCATCCTTAGAATACCTGCTAGATCAACTGAATTATTTTTATTAACACTACTAATGTTATTAGGCTAGTGAGGAAATTTCCTGGTTTTTAATATTAGCTGAAAATTCTAAAAGCTTTACCATACCTTAAGTTGAGAAAAATCTAAATTATTTTATTTTATAAATCTGAGATATTTGTTATTTATTTTTTTTGGAAGATCAATTACTATGTAATAAGACTATACCCTTAGTCCATCTTTTCTAAGTGTCATGTCACTCGATATACATAAGAAAAGAATGCCTCCCCAAGACTCAACTAGTTAGCGCTAGTTGTTTAGCAGTCCGAGAAGACACCCCTTCGCAAAATATTCAAATTTCTTTATAACCTAATGCTAGCAGTTCCGAGAACTTCCTACAACAGGTTATAGAGAAATTTGATAAAAACTTTGGTAAATCTTCAGGGGAGGTAAAGCCCACACAACTTACCTCACAAGGATTTCACAATGGTAGCCCTTTTAACAGGACAAGAGACCGTTGGCTGTTCCGTTATGCCTTTGGATCTCCCCTCCAAGCCGATGGAGCGAACATTGCATTCACCCTGCCCTCACTGTGGTAAACCAGACTGGTGCTACTCAATAGGAGAATTGACAGTCTGCAACCGCGATGCCCAACCCGCTTCTGGGTGGGAACAAACATCAAAGACTGACCGCAACGGCAAGCCATACTACGCACCAGAAAAGCACCAAAAACCGCCACGTCCCCAAGGCAAGAAAGAATATATTTACTACGACCGCTCAGGGCAACCATTGATTAAGGTAACTCGCATTGATGACGGCAACGGGAAAAAGCGAATCTTTCAGTCACACTGGGATGGTCGCAACTGGGTTAAAGGATTAACTGATGCAGCAAAAACTTCTATTCCCATTTATCGTTATAGCGAAGTCAAAGCAGCGATCGCAGATGGTAAAACCATCTTCATCGTTGAGGGTGAAGGCATAGCCGATATTCTTTGGGAGATGGGCATAGCTGCCACGACCACAATCGGCGGCGCTCTGAAGTATCGCGCCTACGGCAATTACCAAGCGGATTTAGAAGATGCTCATCTAGTTCTTTGTCCCGACCGTGACGAACCTGGGTTAAAGCACATGGAGGATATCTTTAAAGACTTCCCGGATGCTAAATGGTTGTATGCCCCACCCAATGACTTTTACTGGACACACCTACCTAAAAACGGCGGACTGGATATTAAAGACTGGGTACAAGATGGGGCAACCGCAGAAGACATCCTGCAAGCAATTTCGGATAGACGCATCGCTGTTGATGCGCTCAATAAGGCTCTAGAATCGGATTCCGACCGAGAGCGGCCAACAGAAAGCAAGTTGGAGCAAAAATTTAATCAGATTCGTGCCGTCTGGGGTGAACGTCTGCGCTGGAACACTCTTAAAAAGCAAGTAGAACTTGACGGACAACCACTACCACTTGACCGCATTGATTTGAAGATTGCCAGACAAATTCATCTTGATATTAGCAAGGAACAAGCTAAGGGCATCATTCTCGACCTAGCTCAAGAAAATCCCTACAACCCAGTGGTTGAGTATCTCGAACGGGTGAGCCATAAGCATACTGAGGTCGATATCAGCATACTTGATACAATGGCTTTACGTTACTTTGGTACAGATGACCCATTACACGCCGCGCTGATGAAACGGACTTTGATTGCAGCTGTGGCACGGGCATACGAGCCGGGGTGTAAACATGATGAAATTACCATCCTTCAAGGTAAGCAGAAATCTCTCAAGTCAACATTCTGGGAAGTGCTAGCAGGTGATGAGTTTTTCACCGACGACATCAACGGCACAGAGAAAGATGAAATCCTCAAAATTAGTCAGTACTGGTTGCTGGAGTATGCCGAGTTTGAGAATGCCTATAAGAAAAAAGACGTTTCACAACTCAAAGCATTCCTTTCCCGGCGTAAAGACTCAATGCGTCGTCCCTACGGTACAGACATTGAGGATTTCCCCCGCCCATCAATTATGGTCGGCTCCACCAATCAAAGTGAATTTCTCTACGACAACACCGGAGAGCGTCGTTACTGGGTAGTCAAAGTCTTAGTTGACAAAATAAATATTAAGCGGCTCAAGAAAGAGCGCGATTTACTCTGGGCGGCGGCGGTGGCTGCCTACAAAAATGGTGAGCAATGGCATTTGACTGAGACAGAAGACTCAATGCTCGAAACGGCCAACAAACAATTCCAAAGTTCTGACCCTTGGGAAGCAAGCGTTATGGCTTGGGCGAATCAACGCTCTGAGGTGTCCATCTCAGAAATCCTCACTGACGTTTTAAAACTTGACTTAGCAAAACAAGGCAGGCCAGAAGAGTATCGTGTCAGCGCCATCCTTCGCGCGAATAATTGGATGAAGGGCGAACGCAAGCGCGTTAACGGGAAACGTGTTTATCTGTGGATTAAACCGCTTGATAGGACACCAGAATGGGACAGCACTCAAACCCTGACACAGCCTACTCTTGAGGCAATTCTCCAGAGCGAAACACAGTTAGGGGATGGGACAGGGATAGGACAGGCTCAAAGTGATATCCAGCAGGAGTTACAGCCTATTGTCCTATCCTGTCCTATTCTTTTAGAAAAAACTTTTTCAAATTTAGATAGCACTGGTGAAACAACACAGCACACATCAAATTTAGAAAGTTTGATTTCGGATAGGACAGAATGGGACAGCCCCGAATTAGAAAAGCCTCTAACTCTTGCCCCGTCCAACTTAGAAGCCTGTCCTATTCTTGTGTCCCAACCACTTGTGTTTGAAGAAAACGATCACGAATCATTGAACTCAGAAGGGAAAGAGGTTGAGAAAACGGATTTTGTAGAAAGTTTGGGCAAAACTCCATCAACTCCATCAACTCCATCACCATCCGTCACCACCCGCCAGCCGGTTAGAGGAGATCGGGTGAGGCTACTTTCAGGCGGCGAAGAATATAAAATCTCTTGGGTTTCCTGTGGTAGTGATAAAGTGCTTTTGGTTTCTGTCCGAACCGGAGAGCCGCTCACTGCTACTTCCCCGTTGCGTCCTGGCGTTGCGGCGGGTGGATTAAATCTCATTGATGTTAGCGAACTTGAGTTTTTGGATACTTAGAGGGTATCACCGTACCAGTTGTAGAAATATGATTAAGTAAAAAGTATTTGTCAGGGAGGGTAAATTATTCGGGTGTGCCAAGATGAACTCAGGGGACAACATCTAGGTCAATGCGCCAAACTTTAAGGATTTTGGGAATGGATAGCTCATGTTATACGTAGGGTCTGACTGCAATGTAGTATATGACACTGTACTTTCCTATCAACTGGCTGATTCTCGGTTAAGAGCAATTATTAAAGAATGGCTCTTAAACAGAACAGTTCGCTTAAAGCAAGTATCAAGCAGCAATCAAGGATGGACACCTGGAGAACTCAAACGCAAGTTTGGGTCTGACACTGGACTGTACTGTTTTAGCGGGACTATGGTTGGTTGTGTTTTAGAAATTGGTGGATTAGTCAAGGAAATTAATGGGCGTATTCCCTACCTGAAAACCAACCTCAAGCTTGACAAGACTACTGCTTTAAAAATGGATTACGGGTACATAGATTCATCAGGAGAGAGAGAAAAGGTAGACCCTCACCGTAAAAGCTTTTATGGCGCAGCCAAATATTACACTACTCACTTCCCCTGCCATGTGTTTAAAGAGCATTTTGGTGATGGTGCTGATACCGAAACTGACATGGTAGATTCCTGGGATAGGCTGGATGAACTTGGTGTCAAAATCACTGAATCTAGCCCAAAACTGGTCTATTTTGATGTTCCTGACCTGTTTGTAGAGCCTCTCCCCAACTTTCTTCAACCGTGGTTCCCTGCCCCTGTTAGCTCCTAGCCGTTGCAGCCAATAAAAATTACTTATATCCTTACGACCGAATCAGGGTTACAGCTACGGTCACTGATAAGCATGATTAAATACTCAGTGCATTGTCCACGCAAGATGGAGGTTTGGGGCGGTTAGGCGGTCAAATTGACATTTTGCAACGCAGTCACAGCGCGATCGCAATTAATCAACCGTTTGTAGAAAAGATGCAAGAGCGCGGTCTGGCAACCATCATTGAGAAAAGTTCGCCTTATAAAAACCGGGGTGAATCGCTGCAACACCGCGTCTATCTGGAAGTTGACCTGCTCTTGGATGCGCCACATGATGAAATCAAGCCGCTGTAACTTTATTTTAAGAACGGAGATTTATGGTGTTCCTTTGGGCTTAAAGGCAATTTCCAAAAGTTTGGTAGCCGCTTCTAACTTTGATTTATCAACTACATATTATTGTCTATTTAATTAAACAAGTAGAGCAAAAAATACTAGATGATTATAAAATACCAATTTCATAACACAAGCTCCTTCTAGCCCTTCCTCAAGCATTTGATAAAAGAAAATGTCATGATGCGGCCCTTTTTTAATAATATTAGGGTTTGCAAAGGCTTGAAAAAAATCTCGATATATTTCCTGTCTCTGAACATCTATAAATAAATTTTGATTTAAAAAATTTGGGCTTGTCACTGTAAAGTCATTTAACCACTTATTTTTATATTTTGATTCATGGTAATATAAAGCACGTACTGTGGATTTCATAGCATTATTAATTCTTTCCTTTTCAGCGGTAATAGCGAATGTCTTTTCAGGAATCAATAAGTTATTCTTTTGGGTTAATATTGTTATTTTTCTAGATAGAGAAAAGATTCTTTTTGCTAATGAATCATTTCGCTTAAATGCTTCAATCCATTTCTTCATCATTGGCTCTGCAATTTTGGATTCAGGAATACTTAAGGTGAATAATGCTAATAAATATTCATCATCACCTGACTTGTCATTATTATGTTTTTTACACGAAGGAACAGTTATCAAATTTTTTCTGTAATCTGGGCTTCCTTCAGACAAGTACTTTTGTTTAGGATAAATACTTTTAGGTGGAGCGTGTTCGTTAGTATTTCCTATTCCTTCACAACAATAGCAAGTATAAGGAGCTTTCATCGGTTACTTCTTGATACAATATCATCCTAGTGTTAACACCCCAGACGGCATATCTACCACTAACCGTCGATTTTTTAACCACTGGCGACCAAGTAAAACTTCTGACACTCCTTCACCCACATGAACGGGAATATCAAATTCCTTGCCATCAATTCGCACTTTTCCTAAATATATGTCAAATTCTGCTTCTCCTTGGGCTGTGAGCATTGTTTGCTGTTCTAGATAAATCCAATCAAGTGCTTCTAAATCCTGGTTATTAATTGCCAGCCACCAAGAAAAACCTGTATCAAAAAGTGCTTCTACCGGTAGTGCAAAGGAGTTAGCAGCTATCTGTAGCGACCTGCAATACTAATCGCTCAAACCTGCAATCAAGACATTTACAAACCAGGATTATCTGCAACTATAATTGTGCTTCAGCCAGGATTAAATGCAACTGAGCCAGGATTATTTGCAACCAACCTGCAATCATCGGTTTGAGCCAGGATTAAATGCAACTATAAAAGTAAAAAAAACGAACGTTTTCTTAACTGTTTCACTGGTAAGGCTTTCGGAACCTTAAACCGTTACTTTTTAAGTCAGAAAACTCGGTAAAGAATTCAAAGTCAATTTATCAAATTCTGAAATGAGTTTCAAGACCTACTCTTGTTAATACTGAAAACTCAGTCCTGGTAAAGCGTTGAGCTTGTTTGCAAATAATCCTGGTCGAAACGGATGATTGCAGGCTGGTTGCATTTAATCCTGGCTCAGTTGCAGTTAATCCTGGCTCAAATGAAATTATAGTTGCAAATAATCCTGGTTTGAAAATGTCTTGATTGCAGGTTTGGGCATTTATAATTGCAGGCTCTTACAG